>JAITJT010000250.1 GCA_031278795.1 Deltaproteobacteria bacterium
TTCGCGTTTTTTTTAGATGTTTATCCATAAGGGTTTTTACACTTTTTAAAATTTTTAATACTTGCATCTTTTTACACAATTCATGTGTTTAAACGAAGTGCCGCCATATATTAGCCAAAAAAAGACCTGGCCCTAAAGCTATCCAAAAAAAACCGCTCAATACTAGCCAAATAAAAGCTAAATTAAAAAGCTTAGTCATAAAAAGCTTAGCCTAAAAGCCTCTCCCACAAGGAAGGCGTGAAGGCCTCATGGGCTCAAGGGGAATAGAAAAATTAAGAGCTTTTTGTTATATTGCCTTGTGCGAGACCTGCAACATATGGTATTTTAGCGGGCCACATCCTTCCATAGATTGGGACCCTTGGCCGCCAGCAGATTATAAAGTAAGTAAGGGGCACAAACAGAAATGCCAAAAACACCCAAAAAATCCCTAAAGGCCTTAATATCCATCCTCTCTTGTCTCATTGTCTCTCTCGCCTTGAGCGGCACTATCCTGGCCCAGGGCGGATCCTCCTCCAAGTCCTCAGGCGACACAGCCCAGAGATCTCAAGGTTCGGGCTCCTCGGACATCAACTTGGTTCCGGGGCCCGGCGGAGGCAAAGGCCTCACCATAGCGGTCATCGACATGACCAAGGCCATAGACGACTCCAACGAGGGCAAGAGCCTCCAGAACAAGTTCAAGAGCGAGTTTGACAAGACCAAGGGCAAACTGGACGAAAAGGGCAGATCCCTGGAGACCAGGGCCAACGATTTTGGTCGCAAGCAGGCCACCATGGCTGAAGCCGAGCGGGACAAGACCCGAAACGCCCTGGAAAAAGAGATTGAGGCCTATCAAAATGAGACCCAGAAGGCCAGCGACGACTTCAAGGCCGCCGTGGGGAAGGCCATGACCCCCCTCCTCACCCGGGCCGAGAAGTTGATCCAGGACATCTCCAAGGAAAACAAATACCTGGCGGTGGTGGAGAACGGCTCCCAGAACGCGGTCATCTATATGGATCCCTCCATCACGGCGGTGGACATAACCGGAGACGTGACCAAGGCCCTCAACTCCAAGAGAAAGTAAGAGTGCTAAAGCTTTGGAAGTGGCTAAAAGTTTAGGACTCTTGTGAGAGCATCTCTAATCTTCTAAAGTGGTGGGTCTTTGAGGGGGGAAAGGTCAATCTTTTGCAAGCTTTAGGCATCTTGGTGGAGGGGCTGCGGGCAGCTTTAAGCTAAGAGTTAATTAATTCTTAGAAGAACTCACCTTTTCTTTACATTGGGGAGCTTTTGAGGTAAAAGCCTCCCAGTGGATTTAGGCCCAGGGAGAGACTCTGGAGGCTAAGTCCACTTCTTCCCACGTGGGCGCTTGAGGAGATACAGAATTTTCCTCCCCTGGCGCGCTCTTGGGCTTTTTTATCTAGCGAAGGCGCGGAGCTTGTGCTATATTACTAAGTTCAATATTCTTAAAGGCCAGCCTTAGCTACGGCCTTGTCTCTCCGCCATCACGCGGATCTTTGGCCCCTTTTGTTGACTTTTTTGATTTTCCAAATTTTCACCCCCATGAGCTCCACCATATATGGTGGAGCGCGTATTTTTAGAAAATATAAGATTTTTGGAACCTATGGCTTTTAAAAGCTTTAAAATATCATTTCAGACTCATTGGAGGTTTCCATGCTCATGAAAAAGTCATGCCTCGCTCTTTTAACCGCTTTGGGAATTTTGGCCATCTTCAGCCTGGGAGAGGCTTATGCCCAGACCTACACCGTTGGTGTGGTAAACGTCATGCAGGCCATTTCCGATTCCAAACAGGGCAAGGCTGCCAACTCCAAACTGCAGACCAAGTACGACTCACTCAAGAAGGACCTCGAGAAGAGGTCCTCGGATCTGGAGAAGAAAAACGAGGATCTGAGGCGCCAGGCCTCCACCCTCACCCAGGACGTCCTAGACAAGCGCAACCAGGATCTCATGAAAGAGGTGGAGAACTTCAAGGGCCAGGCCCAGAAATCCACCGACGAGATGCAGAAGGCCTATCAGGACGCCATGGCCCCCATAGGCCAAAAGGCCGAGAAGATAATCGCGACCATAGCTAGGGAAAAGGGCTTCTCCCTGGTATTGGAAGCTGGCTCCGGTGGAGTGCTCTTCGTGGATCCTCAGTATGAGATAACCACCGAGGTCACCAGGCGCCTGGACAGCGGAAAATAACGCATCCTTCTTCTTATAAGTCGGATCGAGGGATCGAGGGATAGATAGAGAGATAGGGATCAGCAGCTATAATTCCGACCCCAAGGATCCTGCCCTGGCTCTGGCCTTTTCCAAGACGACAACTAATCACCTTTGGAGCCGCAGCTTGTTTCCTCTTTCTACGCACATATCCTTAAGCGAGCTCATAGCTGAGGCCGCGAACCGTCTGAACCAGGAACTTCTGAAGGCCGGGGGCGAGCCCCTCCCGGCCCCTTTGATCGAAGGTGAGGATATCGTGGTGAAAGGTCTCTACTCCTCCTCTGAAACCATGGGGGAGGGCTCCCTCACCTTCGCCACTGATAAGAAGTACCTAGCGCTCGCCGTAAAGAACCAAGCCAACGCCGTAATCACCGCGGAATCTCTTCTAGAGGGCTTAGAGGGAAAAAAGCCAAGCTCTGTCATATTCAAGGACCCCAGGCTCCTTTTTGTTTCCGTCTTAAACCTCTTGGAAAGTGAATCCCGCCCAAACTTACCCCAAGGAGAGCCACTATTCGCGGATAAAGAAAGCGTAACGATTGGCTTAGATGTTAAATTGGGGCCCTACACTTACATCGGAAAGAACGTAAGCATTGGAAACGGCTCTGTAATAGGTCCCTACTGCTTCATAGAAGATGATGTAGAGATTGGGGATTTCACCACTCTCCACCCAAGGGTCACGCTGAGATGGAGGGTAAAGGTTGGATCGTATACCCAGATCCACTCAGGCTCTGTCATAGGCGGTGACGGCTTTGGTTACACCCAGGTGCCCATAAGCTCAAAGGGAAGACTCTTCCACCTCAAAAACTCCCACCTAGGCTCTGTAGTAATTGGCGACCACGTGGAGATAGGCTCCCTTAGCGCCGTGGATAGGGGCCTGGTGGAGGACACAGTGATAGAAAGCGGCACCAAGCTGGACAACTTGGTTCAGATTGGTCACAACGTAAAGATTGGAAAGGATGCCATCATAGTCTCCCAAGTGGGGATTGCTGGTCACTCGGTGGTGGGCGACCGGGCCTTTGTCCTGGGCCAAGTAGGTCTATCCCACGGAGCCGTGGTGGGAGAGGACGCCATAGTAACCGGCCAAACGGGCGTCACCAAGAAGATTCCCCCGGGCCGCAAGGCCTGGGGAGGCACACCCGCGAGGCCAATGGAAGAGTACCTTAGGGATCAAGGAAACATTCACCTCTATCTCCCTAGGCTAAAGACACTTATAGATGAGCTTAAGAAAAGCCAAAGTTTCGATGAATTCAAGAAAAACTTCTTTGATTCCAAAAAATGAACATCTTAATTTGAATCTAAGTCCTAAGTTCCCATTCTATTTAGAAAGCAAAAGCGAACTATTTTTTATTCCTAAGTTCTATCTATTGCTACTATGATTTCTAATGCTTAAGCTAAATTTTAGTTCTAATCCACAAGGCAAACGTCAAGTTCCAAGCGATTTATCAATCCACCACAAGTTCCAAGGGCAGGCTCATCTCACCCAAGGGAAATAATCAGGGCTACCTGATTCAACATGCCGGAAATGGTCACCTATGAGCATCTACACAATAGCGGACATAGTCAAGTACTTGCCCCACCGCCAGCCCTTCCTGCTGGTGGATCGCATAACCGAGCTCGACCCTTGGAAGTCCATAGATTCCATCAAGAACGTGACCATCAATGAGCACTTCTTCACGGGCCACTTCCCGGGTCACCCGGTCATGCCCGGGGTTCTCATCCTGGAGGCCATGGCCCAGAACGCAGCCCTACTTCTAAGCATTAGCTTCAGGGATTTTGGAAGCTGTCGCCCGGAGGATCTCCAGAGCGTGGATCTAACCGGAAAGCTTCCATATTTCGCCAGCTGCGACAAGGTGAAGTTCAGGAGACCCGTCCTTCCCGGGGACACCTTGATCCTCCACGCGGACGTTCTCAGGCTGGGTACCCGGGTCTGGAAGATAAAAGCCATCGCCAAGGTGGAGGGCCAAAAGGCCGCGGAGGCCTTTATCACCGGAACCTTTTAAATAATCTTCCAGCTTTTGCCTTATAGGCTCTAGCCTTCCTTAGCTTATCGCTATTTTTAGCCATAAGCCTTATATGTTAATTAGCCTTATATGTTCATTAGCCATATTGTTATAAGCCTTTTTGTTATATGCCTTTTTATTATCAGCCTTCTTACTATAAGCCTTTCTGTTCATTGGCCTTCTGACAATAAGCCTTCTTAGTTTTGCCAATAGCATTTCCATTGATGTTTACGCTGAACAAACAAATAACAAACAGCAAAAAATTTATTCCAATTAATAAGCGTTAAAGCGTGAACCTAAAACAGGACACTTTTAAACGCCTATCTTGAAAGAAACCATGGGCATCCACCCCACAGCCATCATAGACAAATCAGCCAACCTTGGAGAGCGCGTCACCGTCGGGCCCTATTCCCTAGTGGGTCCGGGGGTAGTTATCGGAGACGACACCGTACTCCTGGGTCACTCGGTCATAGAGAGGGACACTATCATCGGGGCGAAGTGCAAGATCTATCCCTTCGCGTCCTTGGGAGCCGATCCCCAGGACACCAAGTACGCCGGAGAGCCCACTCAGCTCATCATAGGCGACAGTGTGACCATCAGGGAGTCGGCCACCCTCCACCGGGGAACCGTTGAAGGTGGAGGGGCCACCCGGGTGGGGAGTGGCTCACTCATCATGGCCACTTGCCACATAGCCCACGACTGTAAGTTGGAGGAAGAGGTCATACTCTCAAGCTTCGCGGTTCTGGCCGGACACGTGCATCTGGGCCACTGCGCGACCGTTAGCGGGTCCTCCGCTGTCCACCAGTTCGTCCGCATAGGAAAGCACGCCTTCGTGGGAGGCATGTCGGGAATAGTGAAAGACGTCCCCCCCTACATGATAATAGCCGGACAACGCGACAACACCCTGGTAACCCCCAACCTCATAGGACTACGCCGCCGAGGCTTTAGCCCGGAGGCGGTGGAAAATATAACCTCTGTCCACCGCGCCCTCCACAACCATAGGCCTCTAAAGACGGTTCTAGCTGAAATAGAGGAAAACTACGCTGATTCACCCGAGGCCATGTACATAGTGGAGTTTTACCGCACATCCGAGAGAGGCGTCTACCGATGATAAATAATAGCCCGGTAGGCCTCATCGCCGGAAACCGAACGCTTCCGGTGATAGCGGCCAAGGCCCTGAAGGCCAGGGGCGTGCCCCTGGCCCTCTGCTCTCTGGCCGGTGAGGCCGAAGAGGAGCTAAAGAACTACGCTAATTTCCACATAACTCTTAGCTTGGGAAGCTTGAGGCCCATGGTGGATTTTTTTAAAAGCTCCGGAGTTAGCGAGCTATTCATGGCCGGAGGGATCGATAGAGACAATTTGCTTGAGAACTACGACCCGGACGACGACGCCATAGCCCTCATGGAGTCCCTCTCCAACTTCCAGACGGATACTATCCTGAGGGGCTTGGCTAGTTACCTGGAAAGGGCCGGGCTAAAGCTCATCAGTGTCACGGACATTGTGCCTGAGATCCTGGTGAAACCGGGTCTTCTATCTGAAACACCCCCGTCTCCGGAGCTTTTAGCCGATCTAAGACTCGCCTTCGTATTAGCCAGGGAGCTGGGAAGGCTGGACGTAGGGCAAACCGTGGTGGTCTCAGACCTTATAGCCGTGGCCCTGGAAGGGGCTGACGGGACGGATGCCACCATAAGGCGCGGGGCCTCTCTTTCCAAGCGGCCCATTGCTGTGGCCAAGGTCTTAAAACCCACCCAGGACACCCGTTTCGACCTTCCAGTAATTGGCCCGCCCACCCTGGAGCTCCTAGCGGACCTCAAGGCCGGAGGCCTGGTCTTGGATGCCAAGGGCCTCATAATCTTAGAAGAAGACAAATGCATAGAAATTGCCAATAGTAACAAGATGGCCTTACTAGCCTGGATGGAAGCCCCGGAGAAGCCCAAGACCCTGGCCCAGCAGCTAAAGCAGGGCTAAAAGATAGGCTAATAAATCCCTAACACCCCAAAGCCCATAAAAAACCCTTAGGTGCCTCTTTGCCAGAAGCTAAACACAAGATTTTTTGCTCGGCGGGAGAGCTCTCCGGCGACATCCACGCGGCCGCCCTCATAGTGGAGGCCTCTCACAGGCATCCGGAATTATCCTTCTTCGGCCTAGGCGGAAAGGAGATGGAGAAGGCGGGCTTCCGCCTTCTCCATTCCATGGAAGAGACCGCGGTGATGGGTTTCACCGAGATAATAAGCTCGCTCCCCAGGATCCTTAAAGTAAGACGATCGCTTTCAAAGGCCATCAAAGAGGAAAGACCCGAGGCAGTTCTGCTCATTGATTCACCGGATCTAAACTTCCATCTGGCCAAGGTGGCCTTTTCTCTCAACATTCCGGTAATCTACTATATCTGCCCGCAGATATGGGCCTGGAGGGCGGGTAGGATAAAGTTCCTCAAGCGCTTCACCAAGCGTAGGGCGCTCATATTCCCCTTTGAGAAGAACTACTATGAGGAAAGGAAGGTGAGCTGTGACCTGGTGGGGCATCCCCTCTTGGACGAAATAGTGGCCCTTCCCAAAGTTGAGCTGAGAGCCAAGCTCAATTTAGCCGAAGATTCCCCTGTCTTGGGGATATTTCCCGGAAGCCGCCTGGGTATGTTCAAAGAGCTCTCCCCGGTTATGTTTGAGACGGCCTTTAGGCTCTGGAAGCTGATTCCCGATCTGCGTCTCTTGGTGGCCATGGCACCAACCCTAACAAAAGAACTCTACCAAAAGGCATTGGCCCCATACCCTGAAATGCTCCAAAATGTCCAGCTATTGGTCTCCCAGTCAAGAGAGATCCTAGGGGCATCTGACGCCGCGCTCCTATCGTCCGGAACCTCCGTGATGGAGGCTACAATCCTCGGAACCCCCATGGTGGTCGCCTACAAGGTGAGCGCCCTCAGCTGGTTCTTGGCCAGGGCCCTGGTGAAGGTGCCCTTCGCGGCCATCAACAACCTAATCGCCGGAAGACGCGTGGTGGGCGAGTACCTCCAGGAGGACTGCGCCCCGGATAAGCTCACAAACGCCCTTCTGCCGCTACTTACCGGAGGGCCCCAGCGGGAGCTCATGATCCATGAACTATCCAAGATACGCGCCTCCTTGGGAGGCCCCGGGGCCTCCAAGAGGGTGCTATCCATCATCGCCCAGGAGACGGGCCTTTCCCAGTGACCAAAGATTCCACCATAAATAATAAGCCACAAGATCCTAAGCCCTTAGACCAAAGTCCTTTGGATTCTAAAGAGCCAGAGGGCCCCGGAGGGGCCCTTAGCTTCCAGAGCCTGAAAGACAAGGCTGATGCCAAGAGGCTACTTAGGTATCTTTGGCCGCATATGAAGCTAATCGTGCTTGCGGTCATCTCCATGGGCCTTGCAGCGCTCTCCACCGCGGGCATGGCCTGGCTCATCAAGCCTCTTTTGGATCACGTGTTTTTCCATAGGGATTTAACCCTTTTAAACAGCCTCACCCTTCTTACCTTGGTGGTGTACTCCTCAACAGGCATATTTTCCTTTTTTCAGTCCTATTTCATGAACAAGGTGGGCTACACCATCGTAAACGAGATAAGAGTGGCCCTCTACTCCCACATAGAGGGGCAGTCGCTCATATTTTTTCATAGGCATCCCTCGGGTGAGCTCATCAGCCGGGTGGTAAACGACGTCTCCTTGATCCAAAACTCGGTCACCCAGGTGGTGACGGGTCTGGTGATGGACGTATGCAAGGTCATAGGGCTTTTGGTGGTTCTCTTCCTCCAAGATGCCACATTGGCCCTTTTTGGCATTATAGCCCTTCCCTTGGCGGTCTATCCCATAGTTAGGTTCGGGAAAAGGCTCAGGCACCTGGCCACGGGCTCCCAGATAATCATGAGCGCGCTTATAACCGTACTAACCGAAACCTTCCAGGGGGTGCGCATCGTGCAGTCCCACAACCGGGTGGAGCATGAGATAGAGCGCTTTAAGATTGAGTGCCAAAAAAACGTGGACAACCTCATGCGTTCGGTTACGGTTAGGTCACTTTCCTCTTCTGTTATGGAGATTCTAGGTGGCATCTGCGTGGCCGCGGTAATCTGGTACGGAGGACGGGAGGTTATCGCCGGACACTCCACCCCTGGTACCTTTTTCTCGTTTATGACGGCCCTTCTTCTTATCTATGAGCCTCTAAAACGCCTAACCAGGCTACACAACGAGGCGCAGATAGGGCTTTCTGCCGCGAGACGTATCTTTGAGGTACTGGACTACCCACCCAGCATCATGAATCCGGAGACACCCGTTACCCTTCCCAAAGTGGAAGGAAGGATAGACTTTGAGCACGTGTCTTTCTCCTATGAGCCGGGCCGGGACGCCTTGATTGACGTTAACCTCCACATAGGAAAGGGCGAGACCCTGGCCCTGGTGGGCCCCTCCGGAGGAGGAAAGACCTCCATCACCAATCTCTTGTGCCGCTTCTATGACCCAAGTTCCGGAAGGATACTTCTTGACGGAGTGGACATCAAAACCCTGGACCTCAAGTTCCTGCGCTCCCAGATTGCCCTGGTTAGCCAGGAGACCATACTATTTGCCGCTAGTGTCAAGGATAACATAGCTTACGGAAGGCCGGACGCAACGATAGCTGAGATTGAGAATGCTGCCGCTGCCTCTCTATCTGAGGGCTTCATAAATGAGCTCCCGAAGGGCTATGACGAGGAGATTGGGGAACGCGGCATGTCCCTCTCCGGCGGCCAGCGCCAGCGCCTGGCCATCGCGAGGGCCATTCTCAAGGACTCCCCAGTTCTAATCTTAGATGAGGCCACAAGCGCCCTGGACACCGAGAGCGAGAAGCTGGTGCAAGAGGCCTTGGACAATCTAGCCAGGGGGAGAAGCACCTTGGTCATCGCCCACAGGCTCTCCACCATAAGGGGAGCCGACAGGATAGCCGTCATCAAGGAGGGAAGGATAGTGGAGGAGGGGCGCCACCAGGATCTCTTGGGGAAGATGGGGGAATACTACAAGCTCCACCAGGCCCAATTCCATGAGGAGATGGAAGATGATAATTGAGTACCTCCAGGACAACGCCTTTACCCTGGCCTTCGCTAAAGTCTTGGAGGAGAGCGTCCCGGGAAAGACCTTCTACCAGGTGATGACAGGTGATCGCCCCATGAGACTCCATCAGGGGCGGGTGCTGTCGCTATGCGATCATACCGAACCTGTTAGTGAGCTGGAAAAAGAAAAAGTCCTTAAGGACTTAAATGATAAAAGGGAGGCCCTCTCTAAATCCATTGATTTACTAACCCTCTGGGAGCTCTTAGAGGGCGAGGGCGATAGCTTTGACTATAGCTATCTAGCTAACCTGACACTCTCAGAGGGTAGCGGCATGGACCAGATATCCGCTGCCATGCGGGCGGTCTACCGCGACGGTCTCTACTTTAGGTTTAGCCCGCAGGCCGCCAAAAGAAACTCCAAGGAGACGGTGGAGGAGATCTTAAATCAGCGCGAGCTGGAGAGGCGGGGCCAAAGGGTATTCGCGGAGGGGAAAGAGTGGCTGGACCTTAAGCTCAAGGGCCAAAACCCAACCGAGGACCCTTACGGCAAAGAGGATTTCGAGAACAATCTGGTGGAGGTGGCCATAAGCGAGATTCCCGTAAGAAATGAGCTCAAGGACTACGTGGGGCTCTTAACGGAACACGGCTATCTTGGAGACCCACAAGGCGCCATCAAGCTTCTAAGGGATCTTGGGGTATTTTCCCCCCACGAGAACATCCCCTTAAGAAAGCTAAAGATTCCTTTGACATTTTCCCAGGAGCTCTTGGATATTGCCCATGAGCTCTCGGAGGACACTAGCTACCTTAGCGAGAGAAGGTTAGATCTAACCGGCACCCACACCATCACCATAGATTCCCCAGGCGCCATGGAGTTTGACGACGCCTTGAGCTTGGTTCCTAGGTCCCAGGGTGGTTTCACCCTGGGGGTGCACATAGCCGATCCCACGGCCTTCATCCTTCCAGGCTCGCCTTTGGACTTAGCCGCACGCGTAAGGGCATCGTCTATTTACCTTCCCGAGAACAGCTACTCCATGCTCCCCAGCGCCCTAACCGATGGGCTTTTAAGCTTAAGGTACGGTGAGAAGCCCCGCCCCGCCTGGTCTCTACTCATTGACCTGGGAGAGGACTACCGGGTGCACCGCTTCTATTTTCAGAGGAGCCTAATCACCGTGGACCAGCACCTCACCTTCCGTGACGCTGACTGGGAGCTGGAGAGTGACGGGCCCTTGGGAAAGACCCTAAAGGAGCTCTTGGCTATCTCCCAGAGCTTCCTCAAGAAGCGTCTGGGCCAAGGCGGCTTTCTCTTCAACCTCCCCCAGAGGCACATGAGGATTGGCCCTGACGGAGAGCCCACCTTCTCTCTAAACACCCTCCAGAGCGTCTCTTACAGCCTCCTAGGCGAGCTCATGATCCTTTCCAACCACCTAACCGCCATGTCCCTTAAAAACGCTGGCCTCCCCTGCCCTTACCGCTACCAGCTCCTCATGAAGGGTAGCAAGAACCTGGAAAGCCCACCGGAGGACCCCCAGGAGCGCTTCACCTACAACCTCATGCTCCGTAGGAGATTGGGCCGCTCGGGCATATCCCTGGAGCCTTCCAGGCACCGGGGCCTGGGTCTCTCGGCCTACACCTACTTCACCTCTCCCATGAGGCGCTACTTCGACATGCTGGTGCACCGCCAGGTGGGCTCCATGGTGAACCACAAGCCGCCCTTCTATGACGCGCATACCCTAGAAGAGGAGGCCATTAACGCGGACAGAGTGCAAAGGTCCATTAACCGCATGCAGCAGTTTAGGGAGCGCTACTGGCTCATCTACATCCTCGCAAGTAAGATAGGCGAGAGCTTCAAAGGTTTGGTCTATGACCGTAAAGAGGAGCGCAGCATCGTGTGTCTCCCGGACTACATGCTAGATATTGAGCTTTACAATCTGCCTCTTTCAGTTCAGCCCGGGGTGGAAATAAGCGTAAAGCTAGCGCATGCCGACTACGAGAAAAACATTTTGGTCTTTACCCCGGAATAATTTAACTTCTACGTGAGTAGCCAAAACGCAAAAAGTGTGGCTAAAAGCCCACTCGCGCTCTCCCAAAGGCCAAAAAAAACATGCGCG
>JAITJT010000298.1 GCA_031278795.1 Deltaproteobacteria bacterium
CATGAGCTCGCCAAACGAGAAGGCGCATAAAAAAGATATTGTATCGTTATAACGAAAATATTTTTTTTACTATAGTGCACTCAAACTAGTCTGAAGGTGTACTTAAACTAGCTTGAAAGTGTACTTAAACTAGCTTGAAAGTGTACGCAAACTAGCTTGAAACATAAGTGATATCAGGATCTTTTGGAAATACTTGTAGGGGAAAAGATGCGCGAGTTCTATATCTAAAGAAAAAAAAATATGAAGTGTTAACCATTTAAACGAATATCTAAATAATAAGAATTGAACAGTTATCGGAAAGTGATATATCCAAACAAAGTTCTAAACGAAAAAAATCCAATTAATAAGTATTAATCCGCATAAAATATCAAAACTAAAAAAAAAGAGGGCCTGAACCCACGCTCAGGCCACTTAGACAAAAAATGTTTTGGTCTCACGGGAAGGCTTCCCTAGGACTTATTAAGGGGAAGATTTTCATTTGGGGAAAAGCTCCTCGCCTTTTTCCTCATAGGCGCTTCCGCAGGAGGCGCACTCAAGGCTCACAGGGAGTTTTTCGCCGCAGCGGCATATCCAGCCGGCTCGCCTGGCCGGGTTTCCCCGCATGAGGGCGTAGGCCGGAACGTCGTGGGTCACCACGGCCCCGGCCGCGATAAATGAGTACTCGCCCAGGGTGTGTCCGCAGACGATGGTGGCGTTGGCGCCTATGGAGGCTCCGCGCTTGACCAAGGTGGGCCTAAGTTCGTGCATTCTCTTGATGAAGGCCCGGGGGTTGAAGACATTGGTAAATACCATGCTGGGCCCGCAGAAGACGTCGTCTTCCAGGGTAACGCCCTCGTAGATGGAGACGTTGTTTTGGATCTTGCAGCCGTTTCCCACGTGCACCCTGGGGCCTATGACCACGTTCTGGCCAATGTTGCAGCCGCTCCCGATAACCGATCCCTCGAGGATGTGGCTGAAGTGCCAGACCTTGGAGCCAGGACCCAGAAAGACGTCACTGTCCACCAGGGCGGTGGGGTGCACCGAGGACGCGAAGCCGGGCTCCACGGGCTCGGGTACCTGGGGGCGGCCCTCCTTATAGGCCATATCCATGGCTGTTAAGACCGAGAGCACGTGCAGGGCCTCCTCGGAGTGGCTGTCCAGGGGGCGTTTCCTGGTGGTGATGGCCTTGAGGAAGGCCTGGCACTGCTCCTTTAGGGGCTCGGTGGTCTCAAGCTCCACCTTTATGGGCTCGCCGCGCTCGGAGTCGGGGTTGAGGCCCCGCCAGATGATGCGGTGGGGATATATTATGAGCTTGTCCGACCAGGGGGCCAGGTCGTCGAACACCGCCATCTTCTCCAGACCAACCACCGCCAGGCGCATCTCCTTGAAGGGATTGAGCCAGGAGACGGAGATATGGGCGGTAATACCTGCCGGAAATGTTAGATCCGCCTCGGCCATGTCCACTATGCCCTCGGTGAGGTAGGAGCCTCCGGAGGCCTTCACGGTCAAGGGAGTGGTACCTAGAAGATTCATGATGAGGCTTATGTCGTGGGGGGCCAGAGACCACAGGGCATTCTCCTCGGCCCTCAACCTTCCCAGATTGAGGCGCCTGGACCAGATGTGGCAGATGCGACCGAACTCTCCGTTTCTAATCATAGCCTTGAGGTGGGTGATGGCCGGATGGCGGTTCATCAGGTGATCCACCATGAGGATGCTGCCTTGGGACCTGGCGAGGCTCACCATGGCCCGGCCGTCCTCCATGGAGAGGGCCATGGGTTTTTCCACCATGACGTCGAGGCCGGCGTTTAGGATCTGGATGGCGCCCCGGGCGTGGTCAGGGGCCGGGGTGGCCATGACCACCGCGGTTATCCCGGGCTCCTTTAAGATCTCCTCTAAGCTACTTACGCCCTTTATCCCTGGATACTTGTCCAGGATGGCCTTGAGGGTGGCTGGGTTAGAATCGGCCACCAGCTTCAGACAGCCTAGGTCGTAAAAGTTGCGGACCAGATTTTTTCCCCAGTAGCCGGTTCCCAACACCGCGACCTGGGGTATGGTCTTGTTTATGCTCATGTTTAACACCTAAAAAAAGAAGTCGCTCCCCAGAGGGGCAGGAGATCCCCAAGATTTCCTTGGCCTTAACTAATTAAAACAATGGAGCCAAAAATACAAGGCAACAAAACGGCTTGGAGCCTCAAAGGGGAGCCGCCTAAGGCGCCTCTTAGAGACCCAAGAATGCTCATGTTTAGAATTATGAGCTTTTTGCAAAGAGGCATAGGGAAGGCGCCCGCTTTGAAGCGCTTCTTAGTTTCCTCTCACGTTTTTCCCCAATGAAAAAGCCCGTTCACTAGATAAACTCAAATGCTAAATGCCCAATTTTATAAATACCCTTGCTTTGAGGAGCAAAATCACGATATTTTTTTTCTTGTGCTCGCGTGACATTTTTTTTCACGCGAGAGCGTGAGTCTAAAAGAAGATCCATCATAGTGCTGAGAGCTTTAATTTTCAAACTTAATTCTATTCTTAGTGGGGCTTATGGGCCCGCGGCTTTAGAATAAAAAAATAAAATCCCCCTAACACCTGGTAATCCTGGCGATTTCCAAATTTAAAAACGCCTAAGCTCCGTTTTTGAGGGCCGCCTTGGCGGCCGACTCCTCCGGATAGAAGCGGCAGCTGGTGTCCATGTCCAAGACCTGGAAGACCCGGAAGAGATCCGGACAGTCCTCCTTGTCCAAGACCAGGGCCAGCTTGTCGCCGAAGCTTTGATGGAATTTTTCTATTTGCTTTATGTCGTCGGAGCTTATATAGCCAACCGATCTAAGGTCGAATATAACCCCCAGGTTGTCCTTCCGGTTCTTGGCGTCCGTTAGGAGGGACTCGCCCTCTTGGGAAAGGAGACCGTCGGAGAGCGCCAGATACGAGATGGAGTCCGTGCTCGCGAAGGATGGTTTTTCTCCTTGGTAGATGGGATCTGCCTTGGCCTCCGCGGGCGCCTCAGCGCTGGCGAGTTCCCTTTCCTTGGGCTTCCCCTTGGTGCCCCTCCTCACCTGGGTCTTAAGTTCACCCGGGGCCGCGGGTTTTATGGGCTGCGCCAGAACCTTGGGCTTGGCCCTCTCCGCGGAAGGGGCGCTGCTAACAGATCCCGTTGGGGCCTGAGGCGCCTCTCCCTCCTGGGGAGCGGTGCCTTCAAGCTCCTTGGTGACCATGCACAGGGTCTCGTTGAGGCTTCCCATCCAGTCCACCTCGTCGTCCTCCCCGTTTTCCAGGCGGCCCATGATGACCTCCACGGTGTCCAGGACCTGGAAGAGGGTCTCGATGACCTTGGGCTGCAGCGAGTGCTCCGGGGTCTCGCGGGCCGTCTGGAGCAGACTCTCGGCGGAGTGCAGGAGCTCATAGAGGTGCCTGAGGTTCACGAAGCCACTGTTGCCCTTGATGGTGTGGAGAATGCCCATGAGGGCGTTGATGGAGGGCAAGGAATTGGGCTCTTTCTCCAAGGCCAGGAGCTGGGCACCGGCGTTTTCCAGCTGTTCCCGGGAGTCAAAGATGAAATCGTCTAATATGTCGCTCACTTTATTTCACCGTGAAATGAAAATCTGTTTTCGCTCTTCTACGCTCTTTGTGATTTTTTCTTATCAAGCGCGAAGCTTAAGTCACGCCTGACAAATTTTTAGGTTATTTGAAAGATTTTGGTCTTTAGACGTATTTTTTTTCTAAAATTAAGCTCTTGTTCACTTTTAACATTGAGGCATATTTGCGGGAAAAGTCCCTAGAGGCGCTACCATTTTAGCATAAGGGGCCGAATTTACAAAAGTGAAGAGGCGGACCAAGGCCATTTTGTCCAAAATAATGTAGTGAAATAAGGTATATATAAGAAGCTATTATTAATCAGTACATTGTAAAATATTAAAACAATACGATATTAGATATATTATCACCTAATAAACTATAAAAGATCCTGCAAAAGCCATCTTTGCCTCCCCTTAAAAGCTTTTCTCTCTCCAAAGCGGCCCTTTAAAAGCTATTTCTTTCCCAAGCGCCCCTTTCACGAAACATAATATCTATAAAAGCCCTCTTAGCCACCTGGATTATTCAAGGGAAGGCGCTCCGGAGGGTACCAGCGGAGGGAGAGCGGAATAATTTTTTTTTGTTTTCGTAAAAATTTCTTAAAAAGCCTCCCTGAAAGTGCCCTCACAGTTTATAAAAAAAAATAGGATGTTGTAGGTTTTTACTTGCTAAAAGAGCCCCTAAAAGAGACAATATCGTTTGGAAGATTAAAAAGAGAAAAAAGAAAAGCTATCTTTTTTCCTTTTTCAAATTTTACCACTCCCTTTTCGAAATGGCGCTAAATGCCGGATAAGATAATATGCGCTTGTCTAGTTCCACCGCGCTTATCCCTGACCTACCTTCGACTTAGCTCATACTTATCCTTAATTTATCCTGGAGCTTAAAAGAGGGAATTCCAGTTCTAGAATGCATAAACATTTTAGGGTTAGATGCCCAAGATTTTCATTTTTTCCCTAATATATTTGATATTATGAAAAATACTTTTAAGCTTATTCCGATCATGAATTTCCCTTTAAGGCGAGTGTATAAAGCTAGCGCCGCCCAGCTAAAGCTTTAATCTCTAATTTGCTTTCGCGGCCTTGTGTTTTGATTACAGAAAAAAAGCCTGTGAAAAACAAAACCCCCCTTGAGGCCCCAGGCCTCAGGTTAAGAGTAATGAGGTGAAGATTAGAGCTTTAAAAGGCCAAAGCTATACGTTGACAAGGGCCCCAAAGGGGTCTAGAATTTCAATCTGTTTTTTTCGCGGCTATTGTTTAGTATTTAACGCCCAAATGGATGCCAGAAGCGATGCCTCAAAACCCGCCCATAACCTCCCTCGAAACGGTTCAGGAGCCCACGTCCCTCTGGACCCGGACTTTTTTCACCATTCTCTTTGTGAACTTCTGCGTGTTTTTGGGCTTTAACATGCTGCTCCCCACCCTTTCCCTCTTCCTTCACGAAGAGAAGCTCACCGAGCGGGAGATTGGGCTCGTCTTTGGATCATTTACCATCTCGGCCATAACTTTCAGGCTTTTGGCCTCAAAGCTCGCCCAGCGCTTTGGAACCCTGACGGTGGTGCGCCTGGGTTTTTTCACCTGCGGCCTAGGGGCCATCTGCTACGTCCTGGTCCACCACATGGGTTTTTACTTTCTCGCGCGCCTCATGCAGGGCGCGGGCTTCGCGGTCTCCTCCACCCTTCTGGTGAGTGTGGCCTCCAACATCATTCCCCCCAGGCGCCTGGGGGAAGGCATTGGTTACGTGGGCCTGGGGGCGACCCTTTCCTTGGCCATGGGCCCGGTCTTGGGGCTATATTTGGCCCACAGCTACGGTTTTAGCTTGATGTTCGCGGTGAGCGCGCTCACCTGTATCGCGGCCATGCTCATAAGCTTCATGCTACCCAAGGTGAGCGCCTACGGGGAAGGGAAAAAAGCCACTGAGACAAGATCTTGGCTGGAAAAGACGGCCCTTCCCGCGACCTTGCTCACCTTCATCTACGCGGCCGGGGTCTCGGCGGTAACCGTGTATCTGGCCATCTACTGCGAGCTAAACGGCCTTCCTCCCGCGGCCAACTTCTTCATGGTGTCAACCATTGGCACCATCATAGCGAGGCTCACGGCCGGAAGGATCTACGACCGCAAGGGGCACCTCTTTGTGGTGCCTCCCTCAGCCATCATGCTCATCGTGAGCGTCATCTACATAATCATGGTGCCCTCCAAGCCCGTCCTCTACCTCATGGCCGTGGTCTACGGCTTGGGTGCCGGAGGCATCTTTCCGTCCCTGCAGACCATGACCCTGGCCTCGGTTCCGGCCACGCGCCGCACCATTGCCTCGGCCTACTTCTTCGTGGCCTTTGACCTAGGTATTGGCTTAGGCACAATATTTTTGGGCTTCGTGGCTGGACACTTCCACAACTACACCTCCGTATTCGTGGGCTCCATCTGTTTCTTCGCGTCTCTTTTGATCCTCTACTTCTTCCTCTTCTGGAAATCTTTTTCCAACGATTGAGAGCAAAAAAGAAAGCATGGCAGAGTGGGGAAAAAACGTGCTCAAGGTCTTTCCCTACCCCCAGAGTCTGGAACTCAGGCTGGATAACGGGAGGGAAGTGGCCTTTGGCATTAGGAAGGGAAGGCTCATCTCCCGGGGGGAGACCTTGGCCACCTTCCCGGGCGGAAGCCTTCCGGATCTAGTGGCCCCCCTCCCCGGGAAAGTGCTCGCGGTTTCCGGAAAATCCATTCAACTGGAAGTGGACTTGGACCTTGGCCTCAAGGTGGAGCCTTTGGATTTTTCCCTGATGGGGCCCATGGAGGCCCAGGAGGCCCTGAGGCGCCTGGGGCTTCCCAGCCCCAGGGCGCCCAGGCCCCTGGAGCCGGTCTTCATCTCGGGTTTTGATCCAGAACCCGGGATAAAGCTCTCACTTTCCTTATTTGAGGATCAAAGGGGCACCTTGGAGTGCGGGGTGAAGCTTCTCCAGCTACTCTTTCCAGGAAAGACCCTGCTCCAGGTGCTTCCCAAAAACACTCGCCCCTTGAGCTTTCCAGACGCCTATATAACTCCCAAGCTTAAATATCCCCATACCCTGTCCCCCCTCCTTAAAAAAAAGATCCTCAAAAAGGCCCCCTTCGACCACCTGGCCTCCGGGGTGGTGGACGCGAGGACCCTCTATCTTTTGGGAAGCGCTTACCGCTCCGGTTCCAGCCCCATACTCTGGCCCATGACCCTGGAGGGAAGACCGTCTCTAATTGTGCCCGGTACCAGGCCCATGGAGCTTCTTAGCCAACTAAACCTTAGCGTAAGAGACGGAGACACGATAGTCCTAGGGGGACTCGCCAGGGGAAAGGCCGTGGCGGACGTGAAGTTGGGCCTAAGCCCAAATACTTACGCCGTGAACCTCATTAGGGGAGGGATAGTAAGGGAGATTAAACCCTGCATCCGCTGCGGGCGCTGCCGCGAGATATGCCCCCTATCCCTTCCGGTGGACACCTTGGGAGGGACAGCTTTCCATCTCTGGCAAGATCTCTTAAGTGTTGAGAAGAAGCTCGACAACTGCCCGGAGTGCGCGCTCTGCGCCCACATCTGCCCCAGCGGCATTCCTCTTAGTCTTCTTAGACGAACTGGCACCCAAAGGCCGCTTATTAGTGGGAAGCAAGATGACTAAGAGCTTATATTTTTCCCCGGGGCCCTTTGGCAAAATGAGGGTCCTTCCCCTCCACACAAGAGACCTAATAAGCTCTCTTCTTTTCCTTCCGCTTATCTTCTATTGGATTCACCTGGAGCTCTTATCCATTAGCTCCCTCTATCCCCTGGCGGGTGCAATTGTACTTGCCGTCCCCTTAAAAAGATTTACCCCTCTTAGGCTCTCTTATACTTTTATTGGGCTAACACTTGCGGCACTAGCCATCTACCCCCTGGCGGAGGGCTCTCTCTCCGGGGCCTTTCTCACAAGCCTCAACCCTCACTCATTACTCGCCGGGCTTGGGGCCCTCCTGGGAGGGCTCTTGGTATCGCTCTTTCCTTCAATATTGAGGGAGAATCCCTTTCTGGGCCTACTCTTGGCCCTAATTATGGCGAAAGGGGCTCTCTTGGGTAGCCCGGTACAAGGCGCCCCATTGGATGAGAGCGCCATCCTCTTATACCCTCTCTTGCTTCTTGTGCCCTTGGCCTTGGTAAGAATAATTGTCCATGAGCTCCCCCTCCTCTGGGCGCTCTTGATGTTCACCCTCTTCCGCCTGGCCGGGCTAATATTCCACCAAAGCGACATCTTCCCCACCTTTTTCCAGCTCTATCTGATCCTCTTCATACTCCCGGACTACCTAAGGTCCCCGGCCAAGCTCGAGCTTTTGCTATTCCTCTTCCTATTGGGGATTGTGGAGCTTAGCTTCCCTTACCGCCAGTACGGACCCCTTATCCGCTATCTAGAACTTATAGCCACCTTACTCATCCCGGGCCCCGTAATATACTTCATGTATAGCCAGAGGATTAAGGAGCGTAAAAAGGACCCCTCCCCCCATAATCCCGCCTTAAGGGCTGTAATCTTTTGTCAAAGGGATAAAGGCCAAATGGAGCCCTTAGGCACCTATCCCCAAGGCTTAAGCTGCCTCCTCATGGAGCATAGCCTCGCAAGCGGCCCCTACCCCTGCCCCAAGGCCTGCCTGGGAGCGCTCGACTGTATGAAGCGCTGCCCCCAAGGTGCCATTAGCTTGGAAGGCTCCATGCCCACAGTCTCTCCCGCGCTCTGCGTGGGCTGCGGGGACTGCGCCCTCCACTGCCCCAGGGGCCTCATCAAGCTAGTTCCTAGAGATGCCTTAGTTACTGTCCGCTGCTCTGGAGTTCACCGGATGAAGCTCATGGACAAGCTCTGCGCCAAGGGGTGTCTGGGCTGCGGGCTCTGCCGCAAGGCCTGTCCCCTCTTCGCTCTGGAAAGGCCGGGAACACAAGCCCCGCCAGCCATTAA
>JAITJT010000118.1 GCA_031278795.1 Deltaproteobacteria bacterium
AGGAAGCCAGAAAGAAAAACGAGGAGGCAAAAATCTCAACCGCCACTTATTTGTTAAAACTAAACATTCCACGAGAGAATATAATAGCTGCTCTCAAGGTATCAGATGCTTGGCTTAAGAAAGTTGAGGCGAAGATGCGCAAGAAAAACTCTCACCCCAAAACCTCCTAAAGTCTGAGAGACCTTGATTCTCTCTCTTTACTGGCATAGAGCTTCTTGGAGCAACTTTTGTGCCAAGTCAGGGCTTTTTTTTCCAAAAAACCCCAGACACCTTATCGGCGCCCTAATCCCGAGATAGCAGTTCAGACATTCCCTGATACACTTTTGGAAAGTCTTCTCCTGCATGGGAGATCCTCTGAAGCCATATTGCGCCCGGAACACACCTTTGACTATTCAATTAAATATGAAGGAGAAAATCATAGACTCATTAATCCATAACCTAATTGAGATAGTCAAAGAGGTAGCCAGAAAGAGCCAGAAAGGAACACGCCCAAAATGCAAAAACTTCAATCGCCGTAGCTCTCATAAACTATAAGTTGCCACGCCACCATATCCTAAGTGCCCTGGATGTTACAGAAGAATGGCTTCGAAATATTGAAGCTTACATGACCCCATATCCCTTAATCCAAAAGAGGCCGCAATCCGGTTAACCCTGAGACTTTCCCAATTATTGCTTTGAGCCTTATGTTTTAAAACCTTATCAATCATTATTGAGCCAAACTTTGGCTCTTTTTTTTTACCACATTTCCAGGCCCCTTGAACGGCATCACTCATTTATAGATAGTAGCCATATAGCTCCCCGCTAAGTTTTTTTTCGAATCTCATCTCTGTCATGGAGAGGGCATCAATCCATAAAACGTCTTAAGTATTGCGATATTATGGCTTCATTAGAGGCGACTATCACCCAAGGGATTGTGTCATAGATAGAAAAAAATCGTTTACTCTTTTATATTCGCTAAAAACCCTAACGTTAGAGACTCTTCGTCTACATTAAAGCTTTCAAGGTAGCTTAAAAAAATAACCCCGCCTGCGTTTATTATGTAAACGCTTGCGAGGATTTAAATGAGACGAGCATTTTGGCTAAATCTCGGCTATATCTTATTTAAAGCGGTTCCCTTGAAGCGGTTCTCTTAAGCCTTGGAGGAGGCGTCCGCCTTCACGCTCTCCACGTCGGTAAAATTCAAGCTGAACTTGGCGAGCCTGGGGCCCAAAAGAAGAACCGCAAAGAGCCTCAGGGTCTTCATGGCGGCCACGAAAGCCAGGGAAGCGCCGGTTCCGGCAGCGATTATGGTCACCACGTCCAGGCCACCAGGGCTTGTGGAGAGGTAGCTGGTTAGGGCGTCAAAGTGGCCGAAATAATACATGATCAAGGCGAAGAGGCCGCAGAAGGCTATCATCGCGAAGATGGAGAGAAGGATCCAGTGGTAGACCTTGAAGGCTCGTTTGAGATCAGCTACCGAGAAGTTTCCACCTATCCTGTAGCCTATGCAGATGAAGCAAGGAAGGAGGATGAGGGGCGGAATGGTGGTGTCTATGTGGCCTAGGTTTTTAACCAAGGCGATTAGCACCATGGGGAATATTATGGCTCCTCCGGAGAAGTTCACCCTGGAGGCTAGATAGAGGGCCACCAGGCTACTTAAAAGGGTTATAAAGAGGTCATAGGGCTTGATGGGGACGAAGAGCTCCAGGGTGTGGGGGATGGCTATGGCGGGCGTGAAGAAACGGGAGACGAAGATGGCGACGATTGAGACCAGGATGACCCGGGTGTACTGCATCATGGCCACCATGCGCATGTCCGCCCCGTAGTCCGCCGAGAGCAGCACCATGAGCGAGGCCCCTCCCGGGGAGAGGCCCCAGATGGCTGTGGAACCGGGCATTATCTTGGCTCGGGTGAGGAGCACCCCCAAGATGCCTGTGGAGATCATAGCCCAGAGCGTGCCACAGATGAGATAGGGCCAGGACAGGGCGAGGATATGAAAAAAATCAGGCCCCAGGCTCTGGGCAATGCGGGCCCCCAGCATGCCCTTGGCAAAGGTGAAGAAGTTGGCGGGAAGGGTGGGACGGAAGCCCGCCACCGAGAATATGAGCGCGCAGATGAGGGGCCCGAGAAACCGGGCTGCGGGCAGCCCGGTCTTCTCGAGGAAATAGATAGAAAGAATGGTGAGGACTAGGAGCCCTGACCAACATAAAATGCGGTTTCTTAGAGATATTTGATTTAACCTCTTTTTCCGGCCACGAACTGCTCGTAGACCTGCACATCCTCCGGGGACCCAATGATGAGCGGCGTCCTCTGGTGGATATGCCTGGGCTCTATCTCCAGGATCCTCTCCCTTCCGGAGGTGGCCATGCCGCCCGCCTGCTCCACCAGATAGGCCAGTGGATTGGCCTCGCACATGAGCCTGAGCTTCCCTTGGGGCTTCTTGGGGTCCTTGGTGTCGGCCGGGTACAAGAAGATGCCTCCGTAGAGGAGGTTGCGGTGGAAGTCCGCCACCAAGGAGCCTATGTAGCGGGAGGTGTAGTGTACCCTATGGTCATCAAATCCCACCTTCAGGTACTCTATGTACTTCTTGGTGGGCTCGTCCCAGAAATTGGCGTTGCCCTCGTTTATGGAGTAGATCTTACCCCGTGACGGAGTCTTAATGTTGGGGTGGGAGAGAAGAAACTCCCCGATGGAGGGATCCAGGGTGAAGCCGTTCACTCCCTGGCCCGTGGAGAAGACCAAGATGCAGGAGGACCCGTAGATGACGTAGCCGGCCCCCACCTGCTCCAAGCCCTTCTGCAGCGCGTCCCCCAGGGTCACCTCCGTGGTGGAGGGGGTATGGCGGCGGTAGATGGAGAATATGGTTCCAATGGAGACGTTGGCGTCTATGTTGGAGCTGCCGTCTAGGGGATCGTAGTGAACCAGGTAGTTTCCCTGGGGAAACTGCCTGGGGATCTCGATGATGTCGGCCTCCTCCTCGGAGACTAGCCCGCAGACCTCCCCGGACGCCGACAGGCGGCGTTTGACGGTGGTATTGGCCAGCTCGTCTAGCTTCTGAACCTCCTCGCCCTGGACGTTCACGGTCCCGGCCCTACCTAAGATGTCCACGAGCCCGGCCTTGGCCACGTCCCTTTGGATAATCTTGCAGGCGAGGACGAGCGCCTGGAGGAGCCTGGTGTAGGATCCGGTGGCGCCGGTGGTGTACTGCTGGTTCAAAAGCAGATGGTTGGAAATTGTGATGCCGACATTTTCTGTGGCTGTTGAGGTGCTCATTATGGCCTCCACGCAAAAATTTTTATTTTTCCCTTAGCGTAACAAGCTTTTACGAAAAAGGGCTAATTAAAGTCGAAAAGATCGCGTCCCCAAAAAGTGGGGCCTCTAGCCTTAGAGGCATGGATCTTTAGGGCTCAAATGGGCTTTGAGGCGTAAAGCTCACGAGCTAGCTTTAAGAGCTAGCTTTAAGAGCTAGCTTTAAGAGCTCTCTCAAGGAAAGTTTAAACCCTTGGCTAAACAGAAGAGAGCGGGGATAATTTAGTGAAAAACAATTTTTTAACATTATAGCTTGTTTTTGGTCTTGAGGGTCTAAAAATTTCAGCTAAGGCCTCTGTGGGGCCGCGAGGGGCGAGATGGGGGTGGAGAGGGCACTTTAAAGCGGCAGGGAGGGGGTTTAAAAAAAACAGCTTTGTAGAAGAGGGGGAAAACCCGCGCCTTGTCGCTAATTTGAAAATTTAGGTGAAAGTTTAGAAAGATATCTCTTAAAAAAATCCCAAAGCCCAGAAAAGAACCCAAAAATAGGCGCAAAAAAGGCGGCACGCTTAAAAAGTCATGCCGCCAAAAATTTTTTTTAGTATCTGCCGCGCCTGGTTCTGCGGGCCTGGGCCTTGCGGATGCGCCTGATGGACTCGCGCTCTTTGCGTTTGCGCTTGTCGCTGGGCTTTTCATAGGCTTTTTTGCTTTTGAGCTGCTTGATGAGGCCGTCTCTGGCCGACTTACGCTTCAGGGCCTTAATGGCCTGCTCCACGTCGTTGTCGCGGACTAAGACCTCTATTCCAGTGTCATTCCTGCTCAAAGCTTATCACCTCGCAATCGTAGTGGAAAGATTGAGATGCTCTTGGGCCTCTCTTCCAGCCGGACCATTTAAAACAAAACAGCCCTCTTTGTCAAGATCTTTTTTGGAGCCGCTTTAGGGCCCCGTTTAGCCCTGGAGTCATGTTTTTACCTAGACTCGTGCCCCAAGATAACCCCTGGATAGCCCCTGTATAGCCCTTGGAAAGCCCTATGATTAAATCAGGCAAGATACTTGATGAGGGCCCCCAGAAAGGGCTCAGGAATCGCCTCCCTCATGAGCTCCGGGCGCCCAAGGCCAGTGGTGGCTGAGGTTACCACCAGGGGCACATCCCCTCCGAGCTCCTCTTTTAGGCTTTTTAGCTTCTTTAATCTCTCTGAGCTAGTTAGCTTGTCGCCCTTGGTGAGGACGAGAATCCTAGGGATCTCCAGGGTATTTAGGAGGCCTAAGAGCAGATCCTCCTCTTTTTGGATACCGCGCCTTATGTCCATCAAGAGTAGGGCCCTCTGGCCCCTCTTCTCGGTGAGGTAACTCTCCACCAGGGAGCGCCAGCTCTCAACCATCTTGATGGGGGCCTTGGCGAAGCCGTAGCCAGGGAGATCGGAAACCAAGAAGCTAAGAGCGTCTTTGGCCAGGCTCACCTTGAAGAAGTTAATCTCCCTGGTCCTCCCTGGGGTGGAGCTCACCCTGGCCAGGGCCTTGCGGCCCAGGAAGTAGTTGAGGAGGCTGGATTTTCCGCAGTTGGAGCGGCCCAGGAAGGCTAGCTCATAGCCCAGGGGCTCCGGAAACTGCCTTTTATCTCTGGCGCCTTGGATAAACTCGGCGCTATGGGCTGGGGGAAGTGCTTTCATGGGGAAATGGAGAGATTTTATTAATCTTTAAGTGTTTGGAAGAAGCAGGATAGACGCTTTATCCCCTCTTCAATGTTTTCTAGGGAGGTGGCGTAGGAGAAACGTAAGAAGCCCTCGGCCCCGCTCCCGAAATCCACTCCCGGGGTGAGGGCCACCCCGCAATCCTCTAGGATGCGGAAGGATAGGGATCTTGAATCCGGGCTAATGTGCGAGGCCTTGGCCAGCACGTAGAAGGCCCCGGTGGGCTCCACCATCACCGTGAGGCCTAAGGACTTTAAGCCACTAAGGAGTCTTAGCCTGCGCTCGTTAAATATCTCGCGCATCTTCAATACCTCCGGCCAAGCCTTGTCCAGCGCCACCAATGCCGCCTTTTGGCAGGCGGCGTTGGTGGAGATCAAAAAGTTTTGGGAGATTATCTGGATGGTACGACTTAGGGCGTGAGGGACCACCAAATAACCCACCCTCCAGCCGGTCATGGCGTAGGCCTTGGAAAAGCCCCCCACCACCACGGCATCGTCTGTATACTCCAAGACGCTATGATCGCGCTCTTTTGAGTAGTTTAGACCGTGGTAGATCTCATCCGCGATTATGAAGACCCCTAAAGATGCAATCTCTTTGAGCCGCCAAGGCTCCATCACCGCCCCGGTGGGGTTGGCCGGAGAGTTTATCATGATGGCCTTAACCGGGGAATTATCCTTTATGAGGTTTTTTAGTAGAGAGGGGTCGTAGCGGAAGCCGTCTTTTTCCAAGACGTCTTGGTAGAGGGGTACTCCGGAGAAGAAGCGTAAGAAGTTGGGATAACAGGCGTAGTGGGGGTTGGAGATGATTACCTTGTCACCCGGGTTCAATAGGGCCCCCATGAGGAGGGTGAGACCCACCGAGGTGCCCGGGGTCACGAAGAAGCGTCCTGGATCGATATCCAGGCCGTAGCGCTCCTTGTAGTGCCTGGAGAGGGCCTCCCTAAGTGAAGGATCTCCTAGGGAGTGGGTGTATTTAAAGGCGCCACTATCCAGGGCCTCCTTCATGGCGGAGACGATAATGTCCGGAGTCTTGAAATCAGGCTCCCCCACCTCCATGTGGATGATGCTTTTACCCTCTCCTTCCAAATAGAGGGCCCGCTCCAGAACCTCCATCACCATGAAGGGGCTCAAGTCTTTTGTGCGGCTGGAAAGTTTGGGGGGCATGGTTTTTTTGGTAGAAGATATAGCTAGCTTGGGCATTTAAGCTGCAAATTAAAAGAAAGCCTTGATAATTAAGGATTCTAGAAGAATAACTTCAGCTAGAGCTTATAAACTAAGGCTTATATACTAAGGCTTATAGTCCTTCATGATTTCCCTTATGCGCCTCTGGGCCTCTATGCCGCGGAGCGATTTGGCGTTTAGGTTCACGGCCTGGCCGTAGGCCTGGGCGGCGTCATCCGGTAGCTCCAGCTTCTCGTAGGTCTCACCTAGAAGGAAGTAGGCGTCCGCGGAATTGGGGTCGATGCGCACCGCGGCATCTAAAAGATCCGCCGCATGGCGATAGTTAGCCTCCCTATAGGCTAGAAAGGCCAGGCGGTAATAGGGGGCCGCGGATGGCTCACCCGAGGCTATGAGCTCTTGGTAAATCTTACTGGCCGCCTGGGTGTTGCCCTCGGCCTCCTCCACCAGTGCCAGATTGAAGCGCGAGAGGGCGCTGTTTCCGTAGGAGAGATCACTAATGCAGATATTGAACTCCTCTCTCGCCTTGGCGTATTCCTTGGTCTCGTAGTACAAAAGCCCCAGGTCGTTGTGCACGTCGGTTAGCTTGGGATTCATGACCAAGGCCTCGTTGTAGTTGGTGAGGGCCTTGTCGTACTCCTTCATGCGGAAAAAGGTGCGTCCCATCTGCTGCTTGATGTTGGGGTTCCTGGGGTCCATCTTCTCGGCCTCTGAGAGCGCCTCCAGCGCCTTGGCGTAGTTGCCGGTGTTCATGGCCACCACGCCCACCTCCACCACCGCCGCCACGTGCCGATCCTTGTCGTAGTTCTGGTATCCGCCCGATTGCGACCTCATGGGGCAACCCGTGAGGAGAGTACCCAGGATGATTAGTAGCGGAAGCACTTTGATGAAAGACATAGGGGCAACTCCCATTAGCTTTTAGCTTTTAGAATGCTAAGAAAAACAAAACGTTAGGTCAAATCACCTTGTTTAAGGGATATTCGATTATGCCCTCGGCTCCGGCCGCTATAAGTACCGGCAGAAGCTCCCTCACCACGCTGGATTTGATGACTATCTCCACCGAGAGCCAGTCGGTCTTGTAGAGATGGGCCACGGTGGGGGCCCGGAGGCTGGGAAGCAGCCTCACCAGATTCTCCACCTTGGCCTCCAACACGTTCATCTTGAGTCCCACCAGGCCCTCGGCCGCCAGGGCCCCCTTGAGCAGAAGGGCCACCTGCTTGATCTTTCCCTTTTTAAAGGGATCCTCCAGGGCCTTTTTGTTGGCCATGAGCTCGGTGGTGGTCATCAGGACCTCGTCTATTATCTTGAGGCCGTGGGCCTTGATGGTGCTACCGGTCTCGGTCACCTCCACGATGGCGTCCGCCAGGCCCGAGACCACCTTGGCCTCGGTGGCGCCCCAGGAGAACTCCACTTGGACCTTCACGCCCTTCTCTTTGAACCACCTCTTGGTGACCCCGGGGAGCTCGGTCGCTATTACCTTTCCCTCTAGATCCTCCACCTTTTGGATGGGGCCGTCGCCTTTGACGGCCAAGACCCAGCGGGCCGGCTGGGGGCTAGTCTTGGAGTAGAGAAGCTCCTCCATCACCTCCACGTCGCTCTCGTTTTCCAGCCTCCAGTCGCGCCCGGTTATCCCTGCGTCAATGACCCCGTCGGCCACGTAGCGGCTAATCTCCTGGGCCCTGGAGATAAAGAGCGAGAGCTCCGCGTCGTTCACCCTGGGAAAGTAGCTCCTGGCGCCCACCGTGACCCTCCAGCCGCTCTTGGCCAGAAGCTCCAGGGTGAAGGCCTCCAGGGAGCCCTTGGGTATACCCAGCTTAAGAACATTTTCCTCAGATGAGCTCATAGTTATCCCCCAACACGTAGTGATAGTGAAAGCAGGAGCGTTTCCCGGTGTGGCAGGCGACACCTCCCACCTGCTCTATCTTAATAAGTACGGCATCGAAGTCGCAGTCCAGGAAGATGTCCACCACCTTCTGGATATTGCCGGAGCTGTGGCCCTTGTGCCAGAGCTCACGGCGGGATCTGCTGTAGTAGTGCACCTCGCCCGTGGCCAGGGTCTTTTCGTAGGACTCCCGGTTCATATAGGCTAGCATAAGGATCTCCCCGGTCTTGGCGTCCTGGGCGATGGCCGGGACTAGTCCGCCCCCCTTCTCAAAATCCGGGGCTATCTTCTGTGGAACGTCTTCTTCCATGTTTTCTCCATTTGGCTGTGTTTTAAATCAACTAAAGGCGTAAAATGCCGCCTTTGTAGGGGTCTTGGGCTCAAATCAAAAGGCTATCATACTAGATAAGCAGAGCTAATTTCAAGACGCGCCAAAATAAAAAAAGCCCCCCTATCTCCCCCAAATGCCCTCCAGAATGGCTAAGCTTCAGCTCCGTCTTAATCAAAAGCCAAAAATATTAAAGCATTTGAGACGCAAATGTACTAAAATCCAAGACCCAGAAAGGCTTTTCCAGGCAAATAACATCAAAGACACTATAAACAAAGGCATAACAGCATAATAAGGCTAGGAAAAGGTGAAAACTAAAAGGAGGAAACGGTGAAACTCAAGGGGGAAACAAAAGGCCTGGCTTTGGGTGGGAGCTAAGGGGGAAAAGACCAAGAAGCAAATTAAGGAAAATAATTCACGAAACAATTTCCTAACAAATACTTGAGGCTAAGTATTCAACAAAAACCAGTAGAAGACCCAAAATGATGCCAAAAATATTGACTTATTGGGAACTTTGTCTATGAAGCTAAGAGCTTAGGCAAAGCCCAGGCTCACTTTAACGCAAAGGCCAAGAGGACTCATAACTTAAAGGGGCCTGGAAGTGGAATGAATGGGAAAATTGTTTCTTTACAAGAGTGTTTGAATAAGGTATAATATAATGTCAAGTTTTTTTTATTTGATAGTTTTTTTGCCAATCTGAATTTTCTCCCTATATTAGTACTTAGTGAGAATGCGCCTGCGGCTTGATATAAGCCAAACATAAATCTTTAACAAGCTTAAAGAAGCTTATACACCTTGAAGCTTATACACCCTGAAGCTTATACACTTTGAAGCATATACTCCTTAGCTCTTTGCTAAAATTTTTCTAAACCTCCCCTATCCTAACACCATACAAAAGACATCCATGACATCTTCCCTAGACACAACCCACAAAAGTAAATTCCCTTGGGCTTCCCGCGCCCTAATGTTAGCGGCGCTCTTGGCGCTTAGCGTTACGCTCGCCGCCTGCGGGGCCTTCACCCCGCCCGGGGGCCAGGTGCCTCCCACGGACACCGATATAAGTGAGATGTCCCCCCACAGCCTCAAGGTGCCGGTCATGGATTACGGCTGGACATACCTTCCGGGAAACAACCATATTTCTATCCAGGGGACGGTGGTGAACGGCGAGGAGAGACCCCTCCAGGGCGTGATCCTCTCGCTCACGCTCTATGACCAGAACGGTAGCCCCATAGCCTACGGCGAAACCTACGTGAGTCCCAGCTACCTCACCCCCGGCGCCAAGGGCACCTTCAGTGTCATGTCCCTGGTGAGCCGCCAAAAGGGCGTGACCCACACCCGCCTCATCACCAACGCCCAGACCAGATCCATCTATTGATATTAAAAATCCAAGAATTTTAGAAGCCTTATGCTGGAAGCGAAGAGAGAGAGCGCGGGAACATGTTAACAATACCCGCTCTGTAATTTATCTATGAAACGAGTCTGTTAGCTTAAACAGAAGAGAGGCAAGGTAAGTGGTCTACATCAAAAACCAGGAAGAAATAGAGCTCATCAGGAAAAGCTCCCGCCTGGCCTCCCAGAGCCTGGATTACGCCGCCAGCAAGATAAAGCCGGGCATGACCACCCGGGCCCTGGATAAGCTCATTCACGACTTCATAGTGTCCCACAAGGGCATACCCGCCTCGCTTAATTACAACGGCTTTCCGGGGAGCTCTTGCATCTCCGTCAATGATGAGGTCTGCCACGGGATACCCGGTAAACGCGTAATCCAAGAGGGCGACATAGTGAAGGTGGATGTCACCACCTGCCTGGACGGTTACTTCGGGGACACCTGCCGCACCTTCAAGGTGGGAAAGGTCTCCCAAGATGCCGAGAAGCTGGTGGACGCGACCTATGAGGCCACCATGCTGGCCATAGCCACCGTCAGGGAAGGCTCCCGCGTTGGGGACATCGGGCACGCCATCCAGAGCCATGTGGAGCCCCTGGGTTTCTCGGTGGTTAGGTACTTCGAGGGACACGGCGTGGGCCGCGAGCTCCACGAAGATCCACCCATCCCCCACTACGGAGAGAAAGGCACCGGCTTCAAGATTAAACTGGGTATGGTCTTCACCATCGAGCCTATGATTAACTCCGGCGACTATCTCGTAGCCATCCTAGACGACAACTGGACTGCCGTGACTGCTGACGGCTCGCTTTCGGCGCACTTCGAGCACACCCTGGCGCTAACCCCCAAGGGAGTGGAGATACTAACGGTTTCCTGAAGCGCTTTTAAAGGAATGAACTTTTAGGTTTTATTAGATTTTAGTCTTTCGTTTTTTTGTTTCCTATATTTATTTTGTTTACTTTCTAACTCTTTCTACTTAATTAAATTTTTTCACTATCTTTACTCTGTCTACACTATTACATTTTTTTTAGATATGTTTACTTGTTTAGTTTGTTAACTCTAGATACTTGTTTAGCTCTTTAAATATTTTCTTAATTTTACTGTTCTTTTGTTTTCTTAGATTTTTCGTTTTTCTTTTTTTATTGTTTTTTCAATTCTTAGTTTGCCCGTTTTCTTTGTTTAATTTTTTCTTTGTTTCCTTTTTTTTTCTACTGTTATATTTGTTAGATCCGTCTTATTTTAGCTCGTTTACTTAAGTATATTATGATTTTTTGTTTTTTTCTTTTTCGTGTTTTCTTAGTTTTATTGTCACATTCTTTTTCTTTTTTCATGTTTTTCTTGTTGCATATTTTTAATTTTTCATGTTTTTAATTTTTCAAGTTTTTTAATTTTTTTGTGCCCCCGCGCGTCCCAAAATGCCATGGGGCAAAACCTCTAAAGATTTCAGACACAAAAGCTAATCTCCAAATCCACTTTCAGGTTGGTGCAAAATATGCCCCGCGGTTTTTTTTCCAGAAGAAAGCCCCAGAGACCTCTCATGAGGAAGGTTCCCCAAGTGATTTACATAAACAGCCAAGAAGAGATCGATAAAATCCGAAAGAGTGGACGCCTGGCATCCCAGACCCTGGACTACGCCGAGAGCAAGCTTGTACCCGGCATGACTACTAGAGATCTCAACAAGCTCATCCACGACTTCATCGTCTCCCACAAGGCCACCCCGGCCACCCTCAACTACCGCGGTTTTCCGGCGAGCTCCTGCATCTCCATAAACGACGAGGTGGTGCACGGAATCCCGGGTTCTCGAGTTATCCACGAGGGCGACATAGTGAAGGTGGATGTCACCACCATCCTGGACGGCTTCTTTGGGGACACCTGCCGCACCTTCAAGGTGGGAAAGGTCTCAGAGGAGGCGGAGAGGCTTGTGGATGCCACCTACAAGGCCATGCACTTGGCCATACAGACCGTCAAGGACGGCTCCCGCCTGGGAGACATAGGACACGCCATCCAGAGCCACGTGGAGCCCCTAGGTTACTCGGTGGTGAGGCAGTTCGTGGGACACGGAGTGGGGCGCGCCTTCCACGTGCCTCCCAACGTCCCCCACTACGGTGAGAAGGGCACGGGCCTGAGGGTAAAGACCGGCATGGTCTTCACCATCGAGCCTATGATAAACACCGGATCCTACGAGGTGAATATCCTCTCAGACAACTGGACAGCGGTGACAGTGGACGGTGGGCTCTCGGCCCAGTTTGAGCACACCCTGGTCGTGACCCCGGATGGGGCGGAGGTGCTAACGGTCTCTTAGATAAAAAAAAGGCCGCGGAAATTTTCACCTGCGGAAAGAATGGGGAAAAAGGAAAAAGCCCCAGCCAAAGCTTAAAAGCGCGCCTCTATAAAAGGCTTAAAAATTTCTATGCGCGCGGAGTTTAAAGCGAAAGATTCAAAATGATCAATTCCAACAACAACACCAGCCCAGAATCCCTCTTCGAGGCCGGGAAAAAATTTTATTTTCCCAACCAGCACAACGCCCACGATCCGGATCTGGCTCTCCAATACTTCCAGAAGGCCGCGGAGCAGGGCTACACCCCGGCCCAGAGGCTATACGGCATCTGCCTCCTGGAGGGGAATTTCTGCGCGAAGGATCTCAAGAACGCCCTCCTCTACCTCACCAAGGCCGCTGAGAAGCACGACCCCCAGGCCTCCTACACCCTGGCCCTCATGTACGCCAGAGGCGAGGGCGTGCCCAAGGACTGGGCCAAGGCCTTCGAGCTCTTGGCTCACCCGCAGATCCAGAACCTCTCGGAGGCGAGGGCCTTAAAGATTAAGCTCAAGCAGGAGCTCATAGCCCAGTTTCCCAACCTGATTAGCGCCCTGGACCGCGAGGAGAACATGTGGCGCTCCAGGCTGAAGCTACTTAACAAACGCAGCTTTCCGCACTTCTTTGGAAAGATGCAGGGCGACATGGAGGAGTTCCACGCCCTTCTGGATCTAAACTTAAGGAAGAGAAGCCCGGAGGAGGTCTTCAAGCACCTCAAAGATCTAATGGACAAGTACTACGAGGGAGCGTGAGCTAAGAAAAATAAAAGTTTCTTCTCATAAGCCCTATGATAAATAAGAACTAAAGAGCTAAAAAGCCAAAGAACTAAAAAGCCAAAGAGCAAAAAGCTAATAAGCCAAAGACCGCAACGTTCCCTTGGCTGGCTAAATGATAGAAACCAAGCTCTCGCTAATTGCGAATGCCAGAGAGTCGCAAAAATGTCTAAACCACCTGACAATCCAGACTCTTTGGGTAGCCTGGGCGGAGCTTATCCGACTAGGCTGAGTCGCCTCTCGGAGACAGGCATCGAGAAGCTCCTAATATTCCCTGATAAACTCAAGGCCCTCCTCAATATATCCCTTGAAAAAGAAGAAAATTTCCAGGCGGATCTTAGCTACCCCATCTCAGTGGAGCTATCCCTTAGCTACCGCTGTGACCTAAACTGCGTCTACTGCTCGGATAGGCTCATCAGGAAGGCCCCGGATCTTCTAAACAAAGAGATATTGGAGGGGCTTTTTAGCGATCTAGTGGCCGGAGGCACCAAGGGCATAGTGATCGAGGGCGGGGGCGAGCCTACGCTCTCGCCCTTTTTCGTGGACGCGGTGGAGCTTGGACGAAGTCATAAGCTTAGCCTAGGACTCCTCACCAATGGCTACGCCATATTCAAGCATGTACCCAAAGAGCTCTATCAAAGCTTCCAGTGGATAAGGGTTAGCCTGGACGCGGCGGATGAGGGTCAGTTTAGGCTCTTAAAGGGAAAGAGCGGGTTTTCTAAGACCATGGAAAATATTGAGCTCTTGGCCTCTCTTCCAGAGGGGCCCGTGGTGGGCGTGGGCTACGTGCTCACAAAGAAAAACTCTGATATAGTTAAGCTTAATAGGCTTTGTGAGGACCTTAAGGGTGCTAAGGTATCTTACATCTCAATTAGGCCCGTGGTGGATCACCCGGAGCTTGATGACGTTTGCGATCTTAGTAAACTTAACAAGCTTAGCGATGAGAGTTTCAAGGTGGACTTGGAGCCCCTCAAGGCCAACCAGGAGAGCGGAAACCTAGCGCTTCCCTGCTACGCCCACAGCCTCTCGGTGGTAATAGGGGCCGAGGGTAAGGTCTGGCTCTGCGGAAGGCTAAACTTTAATCCGGACTTTCCGGCCATGGGATCCCTTCTAAATAGCCGCTTTAGAGATATCTGGCGGGGTGAAACCAGGCGCGCCCAGGCCGCCTTGGTTAGATCTGGAAAATACTGCGAGGACCACTGCCCCAGGTGCCGCATGACCAAATATAATGCCCTCATCCACCAGCTGGGAAGGCTATCCACCCCGGACTTCATCTAAAAAGGGAAAAGATGCAAAAGAAACGCCCCCGCAAGCCCTCGCCTCCACCCACGCGCCTGGGCGCGGTGGTGCTCTTCAGGGCCAATAGCGGGGAGCAGGATCTTATCGTTACCTTTCTCACTAGGGAGCTGGGGCTAATCTCGGCCTTGGCCAAAAACGCCAGAAAGAGCGTCAAGCGTTTCGGAGGCGGCCTACTCTCCCCCGGGAGGGCCGCCTACTACTTTTTCCGCATAAGGGAGCTCTCGGACTTGGCCCTGGTGGAGCGGGGGGAGTTCAACCCCAAGGCTCCACTTCCCCCAACCCAACCCATGCCCCAGGCGCTCGCGGCCTTCGCCCTGGAGCTGGTGAGGGCCTTTGAGGCCCCCAGGAACCCGGCCCTCTTGTCCTTCAATTTGCTCCTAGTGTTTCTGGGGCACCTTTCAGAGATTGAAACTGAGGATCGGCCCTATCTAAAATCTAGGTCCTTAACGCTCGCCTTCACCAAGCTCTATATGGAGCTAGCTGGCTTTGGGCCTGATTTCCAGGGCCTAGCCTACTCCCTAGAAGGAGCGGTTGCTAAAGCCTTTTCAGAGAGCTCAGAACCTACGGACCCACCAGGCGATAGCCTGGAAGGGTCTCTGGTAATGAAGCTCAAAACGGTAAAAGATCTAAGAATCATACCTGATTTCACCGCTGATGAGCTAAACAGCGCCTTTGACTTCTACTTCGCCTTGGCAGCCAGGTCATCTGGTAAGCTATTTAAGAGCCGCAAGGTGCTTAACCGTTATCTGAGGGACTCAAATGAGTGAAGATGTAGCCCAGAGGCTCCAGAAGATCATAGCCGAGGCGGGTATAGCCTCCAGGAGGGCCGCTGAGAGGCTAATCCTCGCAGGTAGGGTGAAGGTTAACGGAGAGGTGGTTAAGACCTTGGGGGCCAAGGCTCAATTGGGGAAAGACACCATTACGGTGGACAACCAGGAACTTAAGAGCCAGGAGGCCCTTTCCTACTACATGTTCCACAAGCCCGAGGGCTATCTAACCGCGCTAAAGGACGCTAAGCTCAAGCGCCCCACCATCGCGGAGTTTTTAAAAAGGCTTCCAATAAGGGTCTATCCGGTGGGTAGATTGGACAAAGACGTCTCGGGCTTTCTGGTCCTCACCAACGACGGGGAGCTGGCCAGGCGCCTCATGCACCCATCTTTTGAGGTACCCAAGGTCTACCACGCCCTGGTGAAGGGCTTTCCCAGCCGCAGCGCCCTTAGAATGCTTGAGAGCGGGGAGCTCATAATAGACGGAAAACCCGCCGCCCCGGCCAGGGCCAGGATGCTCACCAAGGGCCCGGACAAGGGCTTTTTGGAGCTGATAATAAGCGAGGGCCGCCATAGGCAGGTGAAGAGGATGTGCGCCCAGGTGGGGCACCCGGTTGAAAAGCTCAAGAGAGTGGCATACTCTGATCTGGTCTTGGACATAGATCTTCCCCCAGGGAAGTTCCGGAGACTCACCAGCCGCGAGGTAGACCTACTAAAGAGAAGAGTGGGACTACTGTGATTGGCCTTGATAATACAAGCCCTAAAACAAGACAAAAAAAACAAACACTATAAATAGCCTGATATAAAGCTTAATTAAAACTCAAAATACAAATCTATCCCAATTCCAGGACACTCCATGAGCGATAGCCCCTTCAAAAACCTCCAAGACCTAATAAAGACAGTGCCTCCCCTCCAGATGGAGGGGAGGGTCACCAAGGTGACGGGTCTGGTCATAGAAGGCGACGGCCCGGCGGCGGCCGTGGGTGAGGTCTGCTACATAGACACGCCTGACGCGGAGCCCTTGGAGTGCGAGGTGGTGGGCTTCAAGGAGAAGACTATCCAGCTCATGCCCGTAGGCGACATGGCCGGACTCACGCCGGGGGCTAGGATCCGCTCCAGCGGAGCCCCTCCCAAGGTTAAAGTGGGCCCCGGGCTCCTGGGAAGGGTCCTAGACGGCCGGGGGGAACCCATGGACGACCTGGGGCCCTTCGAGGTGGAGGCCAGTTACCCCATCCGGAAGCGGCCAGGGAATCCCCTGGACCGCACCCGCATAGACACGGCCGTGGACGTGGGCGTCCGCGCCATCAACGCCCTTCTCACCTTGGGTAGGGGCCAAAGGGTGGGCATATTCGCGGGCTCGGGCGTGGGTAAATCCACCCTCATGGGCATGATAGCCCGCCACATGCGGGCGGACGTGAACGTAATCGTCTTGGTGGGTGAGCGCGGCCGCGAGGTTAGGGAGTTCATCGAAAAGGATCTGGGCCCAGAGGGCCTCACCCGCTCGGTGGTGGTGGCCGCCACCTCCGAGCAGCCGGCCCTGGTGCGCATGCGCGGGGCCTACGTGGGAACCGCCGTGGCCGAGTATTTCAAGGACAAGGGTAAAAACGTCATCCTCATGATGGACAGCGCCACCAGGTTCGCCTACGCGGCCAGGGAGGTGGGTCTCTCCATAGGGGAGCCCGCCACCACCAGGGGCTACACCCCTTCGGTCTTCGCGCTCTTACCCCAGCTTCTGGAGAGGGCCGGCTCCTGGGGACAGGGGAGCATAACGGGCATCTACACGGTGCTCGTGGAAGGCGACGACATGAATGAGCCTGTGGCCGACTCCATGCGCTCGATATTGGATGGGCACTTGGTACTGAGGCGCGACATAGCCGCCCGCAACATCTATCCAGCGATTGACGTGCTCTCAAGCATTAGCCGCCTCATGACGGATCTCGCGGATCCAACGCATCTGGCAGCCGCGGCCCGCTTCAAGGACATCCTCTCCACCTACAAGCACAATGAGGACATGATAAACATAGGCGCCTACCAGAAGGGCGCCAGCCGCGAGGTGGACGAGTCCATCATCTACTATCCGCGCTTCGTTAACTTCCTCAAACAGCCCATGGCAACCGGGGTAACCCTGGAGGAGGCCAGAGAGTTTCTCTTGCGGGTAACCGCTGAGATGCAAACCCCGCCGGACGGCCCGCCAGGAATACCCACGGCGAGCGGCCTGAGGAGGCAGCTGTAGTTTGTTTGAATTTTTGAAAAAAATAAAAATTGTTTTAGCTTGATAGTGTTATTTTTCTGTGATGAAAATTTTTTTATTTTTTTTATAAAGCTTAGTTTTCTTTTTCCTGATTTTACAATGTTTAGGTGTTTATTTTTATAATGTTAAATTTTTTTTATGCCTTTCTGGAATTTTCATTTTTTATCATTTTTAATATCGTTGTTATTTTTGTAAGAAATATTTGATTATTAACTGAAAGATTATGCGCTTAATAATATTGTTAAATTTTAATAAATACAATGATAGCTAAACTTTTGACGAGTTTTGAAACTCGTCATCTTTATGTTTTAGCTTTTTTAGTATTGTTATTTTTTCTAAAAAAAGCATGATCATCAATTATAATAGTGAAAAATATTAAATTTAAGATAGCTTTATTTACGCTCAGAAGGCGAACAATACATATCATTTTTATGGGATAAAATATTTCATTTCCCCTTTGTTAGTGCCTCTTTTCCGGCGCGAAATTGTTTGTAAAAATTTAGGCTATCTTCTATCTTGATTTAGGTCTCTGGGAGTCTTTTTCCAACCATCCGCTAAGGCTTTTTGTAAATTTTATATTTTGGCCCCTCCGATTGATTTTTTCGATTTTTCTCTTGTTATGTTATATCTTTGTTAATTTTTATATTTTTATGAAAGTTCGAGGAAATAAAATACCGCTAACGAGTATCTTATAGGTCTTTATATTATGTAAAAACTCTCTTTATAGGGCATTATAGCGACTGTTCACGGGAAACCGGACGTTTTTTTAACAAGGATCTTTTTGTTTTCCACAAAAGTGGAATAAAATGAATGGTGTGAAGATTTTTGTCTTAAAATTGAGGAAAAATCTCTCCAAAAACACCAAAAAGTCTTTAGAGGCACTATGGCTGACCAGAGCAAGTCAAAAATAATCAAAATCCTCCTCACCTTGGCGGTGATTCAGATAACGCTTCTTTTGACTGGAGCGGATTGCTTTGCCGCAAGCGATGGCCATAGCTCCTTAGCCCTGGACGGTAGCACTTTCTCCTTCTTCTGGACCATCCCCTTCCTGGGCATTCTCCTATCCATTGCCATGTTCCCCCTCTTCGCGGCCAGTTTCTGGGAGAGGAACTACGGTAAGGTAGCCCTCCTCTGGTCGCTCATTTTTTTGGTGCCGGCCTTCTTCGCCCTGGGCCCGCAGGTGACGCTCTACTCGGTGGTGCACACCATGCTAGAGGAGTACGTTCCCTTCATAATCCTCCTCTTCGCCCTCTTCACCATTGCCGGTGGGATTGTCTTGACCGGATCGCTTTCCGGTACGCCAGCCTTGAATCTGGGTTTTCTGGCTCTGGGGACCGTGCTTGCTAGCCTCATGGGGACTACCGGCGCCGCCATGCTCCTCATCCGCCCGCTTTTGAGGGGGCTTTCCCGGCGCAAGTACAAGACCCACAGCGTCATCTTCTTCATCTTCCTGGTGGCCAACGCCGGAGGGTCGCTTACCCCCCTGGGGGATCCGCCCCTGTTCTTAGGATTCCTCAAGGGCGTGGAGTTCACCTGGACGCTCAAGCACCTCTGGCCCCAGACCCTCTTTTTAACCAGCATCCTTCTGGCGCTCTACTTCGGCATAGACACTTACTTCTTCAAAAAAGAGGCTGCCAAGAAGATTGAGTCCCAGGACAAACTGGGACTCAAAGGCACCTACAACTTCATATTGCTGGCCATGGTAGCCGGTCTTGTGCTCTACAGCGGCATGTCCAAGTCCACGGGCTATATCCCGGTGTGGGGGGATACCCACATCCGCTACTCCAACCTGGTGAAGGATATTGGGCTTCTACTCTTGGCGCTCATATCCTACCTAATCACCCCCAAAAAGGTGAGGAGGAGCAACCACTTCACCTTCGGGCCCATCATGGAGGTGGCCAAGCTCTTCTTTGGCATCTTCATCACTATGATTCCGGCCATAGCCATCCTCAAGGCGGGTACCAGCGGGGCCTTGAGCCCGCTTATCGGGCTCGTGACCACACAGAGCGGCGCCCCCCAGAATGTCGCCTACTTCTGGTTGACCGGGGTGCTCTCCAGCTTCCTGGACAACGCCCCCACCTATCTGGTGTTCTTTAACACGGCCGGTGGTGACGCCCAGCACCTCATGCACACCATCCCTCTCACGCTTTCCGCCATCAGCTGCGGGGCCGTGTATATGGGAGCCAACACCTACATAGGAAACGCCCCCAACTTCATAGTGCGCTCAATTTCCGAGGAGAGGGGCGTCAAAATGCCCAGCTTCTTTGGCTATATGCTGTGGTCCACGGGAATTCTGGTTCCCCTCTTCATAATCATGACCTTCATCTTCTTTTAAGAAACTAGCTTAACTAAAGCTAATCGCTTTGATGGGTTAATTACTTTGTTTACGTTAATTTCATTGTTGGGTAAATCCTTTTTCAAAAAAATTCCCTTTTTAAAATCCTGACAAAGCTTTTAAAGCGGATTAAGCTAACAAAACTCTTAAGCCTCTTTTAGCTCTAAAAAGCTTAGCCCGCTTATACGGCCAGGGCTTTAACTCCCACCTCTAACCCCTCCAACACACTCCCACCGGACAAGGAAAGCCTGCTTTCGGTGGGAGCTTACCTAAACCCTCTCCCCAGGGCCAGAAAGATGCCTTGATTTTGGCACTGATCTTGCCATAATAGTGGTAGGACGCTTCATAATTTAAAGCGCCACGATGCATTTTTTGACCCCCACCACCTTCCAAAACACCTTTGAAAGCTATGAATCCCACGCCAGATAAGGCCTTGAAAACTAAGGCCCCAAATATCTCCAAAGGACAGAGCATGCCCAGGCCCTTCACCCTCCTAGCGCTTCTGCTCGTGGCAGCGTTTTCGGTCTTCTTAGCCCTCGCGCAACCGGCCTTCGCCCAGGACGAGGATGATGAAGACCTGAGCCGGCTATTTGGATCCGGGGAGATGGAGGAAGAAGGCGTAGACAACGAGCACCACGCGTCCCCCACGGCCCCTCCCGGGGCCCTCACCGTGAACGCCCCCGCAGCCCCAGAGGCTGCCCAAGCCCCAGCGGAGAGCCCGGCTGTTGCGCCCGCGGCCGCTACCCCGGAAGCACCCCTTCCCCCGCCCCCGCCAGTGGAAACTCCGCTAACCCCTCCGCCGGCAGTGGCTCCCACGGTGGAGACTCCCAGCGCGCCTGTGGAAACTCCCCTGGCCACACCCGCTGTAGCTCCTGTGGAAACACCTCTCCCCACGCCAGCTCCAGCTGCGACACCCTTAGCCGTGCCTCCCCTCCCGACAACAGAGGAGAGAGCAGAGCCCCAGACCCTACCTCCCCTAAATAGCTCGGATCTTGTTCCAGAAGAGCCTGAGGCCACGACAGTGGAAGGGGGCCTTGACGATGCGGACCTCTTGGCGCCTGAATCCAGGCGGGTCACGGGCACGGTGGTGGAGCCACCTCCCCCCACCTGGAAGAAGACCTCCAGAGAGCCAGCTGGTAGCTCAGAGGGAAGCGGACCCATACCTGATTTTGACACCAGCAACACCCATTGGCAGAGCTTGGAGGTGGGAACCTACACCAGGCCCACAGGCGGGGCGCCTGGATCGTCCGCCACCTCGCCTATGATAGTCCCGGCCCAGGGCACGGGCCCTCCTACGGCTCCCACGGTTAGCCCTCCTACGAGCCCCAGCGCGCCTCCACCGGTGAACCCCGCGGCGCCAAGCGCCGCGGCAGCAAGCCCAGAAGATGCTGAGAGGTCTCAGCTGAGGGGCTTGTTCTCGGACATGCTGCCGGATATGGGCGTGGATGGTGAAGGGCTTCCCGGGGACGCGCAAGCGGAAACCGTAGAGGCTCAGCCACAACTAAGTGAGCCTGAGAGCGTGCCTTCGGTTAGGGGCTCCCTCAACAGCCTCATGGAGGACCAGGCGCCGGTGCCGGCGCCTGATCCGGCCTTCACTCCGGAGGCTACCCCGGAGCCCGTGCCGCTACTTCCACCTCCCTTGGCGGCTAACCAGGAACTGACTCCAGCTACCAACCCCAGGGAAGACTCGGTGCTTCCACCCATCAGCGAGCCCAAGACCGTGGATCCCAATGAAGGCTTAGCCATTGGCAGATCTGGTTATCTTTTGGCCCAGGACGGACCGGACGCCCAGCTGAGGGCCGGGCAAGCCCAGATACTAACGGAGCCAGGAACCCAGGCGCCGGGGGCAACAAATACCCCCCGGGCTGGAAGGGGAACAAGCCCAGGGGCCGCTACCCCCAAGGCCGCGAGCCCCGGAACCCGGGCCGCGGTGGCGCCTAAGGCCCAGAGCCAGGGGAGTCAGTCTCAAGGCGGAAGTGCTGCCCCCAAGCAGTCCAAACCCAGACCCGCTCCGGTTAAACCCAACCTGAGCGTAATACTGGTAAACGAGTCCGGTGTGGCCGGAGCCCAGGACGCCTATAGGCAAGTACTCTCCCAGATTGGCTACACGGTCATCTCCGCCAACCAGAGCGCCTCCTCCTCGCAATCAAAGAAGACCACCATCGTCTACCAGGCCGGAAAAGAGGGCCAGGCCCGGGCGCTGGCCAGCCGCATACCCGGAGAAAAAGAGCTCATAGCCTCCAAGGAACCACTTCCGGCCGAGGCCATTGTGACCATCCGCTAAGGCGTACTCTCTAAGGAATAAAATCCATGGATCTGGATCTGGTGCACAGCTCACCTGGCGCGCAAGTGGCGCTCTATGAGAAAAATAACGTATACACTAAGCTATTAACTGAGATCCACCAAGAGCGCTTCTTAGACTACCGCAGGGAGTGGAAGCTACGGGAGGAGACGCTCGTGGAAGGCGACTTCCCCCTTAGTTTGGACTTTAGCGTAAACTCCGGCTGCCAGCTAAACTGCATCATGTGTCCCCTACCCGCCATGAAGAGGCACAAGATTGGGAAACTCATAGCGCTTAAGGATTTTAAAAGGATTATGTCCGAGGCCGCTGAGCACTCCCTTCCGGCCATGACCTTGGGCTTGGGAAGCGAACCTCTGCTTAACCCGGAAATCTTTACAATCCTAGACATCTCTGGGAAAAGTGGCGTGATGGACATTAGGCTAGGAACCAATGGTCATCTCTTAAGTTCCGACACCATTGAGAGGATCCTGGATTCCCCCCTCACCCGCTTGGAGGTATCCATCGACGCGGTCACTATCCAAAGCTACAAGCTCATTAGAGGAGCTGACTATAAGTCGCTGGTTAAAAAAGTTGAGCGTTTTTGCGCAAGAAAAGTACAGAAGGGGAGAAAACTTCCGCTCTTAAGGCTCAGCTTTCTGGAACTTCCCGAAAACCAAGGAGAACTTGCGACCTTCATAAGTAGATGGTCAGAGCTCGCGGACATGATCTCCATTCAAAAGCCCATCTACTTCAAAGAGAGCCGCTTAAAGAGACCAAAACCCCAAAAGAAAGCTATAAACGAGCGAGAAGATGCTATCTGCAGGCAGCCTTGGCAAAGGCTCTCCATCCTGGAGGATTTATCCCTTTGGCCCTGCTGCAGCTGGTACGGGGAAGGACTGTTACCCGGAAAGCTTAGTAGCACAACTGTCTCCCAAATCTGGAAGGGAGAGACGCTTAGGCGTTTGAGGGAATCACTTTCTGAAGGCCCACCCACCACAAAGTGTAAAAGATGCCTAGATGCCACCCCTTTTGAGTGAAAGGAAAACTTAAATCCGCAAAGAATCTACATATAATTATTCTTTTATTTTTCGTATGAACATAATTAATGTTTGAAGATTAATGTTTGAAGATTAATATTGAAGATTGAAGATTAAAGATTGAAAATTGAAAATTAAACATTGATAATTGAAAATTGAAGATTGAATCTTAAAAACTAAAAATTCAAAATTGATAATTAAAATCTAAAACTTCCTTTAAATACTAAGCGTTATCACCTTAAGCGCCTCGGTTTTACCTTTGATTTTACCCTTGTGCGGGGCAAAACTAATTTAGTTGTGTTCCTAGCTAATTATTCTTGCCCAACATATAGGCAAAAACATTAAAAGACTCTTTCACATATTAAATTATAGTTTCCAACGCTCAATCTTTGTCTGCCAGTTTTCCAGACGAAAAAAATTCACTTTTGAAAAAATATTTTTCGCTATATTTTAAAAAAAATCTTGCTAAAACAACATAAAAGTTTTAAAATGTGTTGTTTTACAGTGTCATCATGTTGTTTTGAGATACATTTTTGGCGTTTTTTAAACTATGGAGATCTTCCTGTATACAAGCTCATGAACTTTGAAAGCTTTTTTGGCCTGAAGGAGAGGCCCTTTAAAAACTCGCAAGAGGAGAGATTCTTCTTTCCCCGCGCGGTCTTCAAGTCTCTCTGCCAGGCCCTGGAAAAGGATAATCCTCCCAAAACGATAGTCCTTGCGGGTCCGCTTGGGGTCGGGAAGACTCTGTCCATGCTCTGTCTGCCCTACGCCTTGGGAAAGAGATACCGCGTGGCCTTGTGTCTCCACGGTTCCCCCACGCTTACGGGCATCCTGGGTGAGGCCCTCAACTCTTTGGGCCTGGAGGGGCGCTACGCCCCCGGGGCACCGGAGGAGACCCTGTTGGGGCTCTTCCAGAGCACGGTCTCCTTTCACATAGAGGAGGGCTTGAACATAGTCTTAGCCGTTGATGATAGCTTCAAGCTAAGTTCTGAAACCATTAACGATCTGCAAGCCCTGGTATCCTTGGAACCGGAATGGAAAAACCGGGCCACCTTGCTCTTGGGATCAGCGGGTTCTCCACACTTAGAAGAGAGTAATGAGGGTGAGACCCTAATACTCAAGATGGAGCCCTTAAGCCAAGAGGAGACCTCACTCTACCTGAGGCACCGCCTCATGGTGGCCGGAAAAAAAGCGCAACTGTTTTCAGCGGAGGCGGTTAAGCTCATTTGGGGCTATAGCCAAGGCAGTCCCGTGAAGATAAACGACCTGGCGGAAAGGTCTCTCATGACGGCCTGGGCGGCCGGGAAAAAAGAGATAGCTGCAAGCCACGTGACCCAGGCCAAGGCATCTTTGGATAATCCCATGCGCATCCAAGAGGAGAGCGCTAAGGTCGCGGCAGGTGGCGTGCGTACCCACCACCAGATCAAAGGCCTCCCCTCCAAGACCCCTCTCATAACCCTAGGTGCCTTAATTGTGGCGGTAGTGGTAGTGACCTTGTATCTACTACTCCCTAAAAATGATTCAGAGCTCTCAGCCGCGCCTCCGGAGGAGGCGCCTCTTACCCAGGTGGCGGCACTGGAGACCATACCCGCGGTGGCATCCGAGAGCCCTCCGGATCTGCTTCCGGACCTTGGGCTTCCCACGCCACCATCCGCCATACTCATGCTTCCCAGAAACGCCTTGGCGCTGGTGGTGGATAGATCGCTTACCATGTCCAAGCTCTGGCAAGGAGGCTTGAAGGGCCCGGGGCTCAAGGCCGAGGTGGCCCTACCTGAGATAACGGCGCCTGGGCTCTACCTGGTGGGAAGGCCCCAGAGTAGGACGCCCCTCATCTTTCAATACCCTCCAGCCAAGGAGATACCTAAAGAGGCTAGCCTAAGGCTCTGGAAACAGGTGGAGTCTTTTCTGCCGCAGGATATTTTGCCCCTGGTGGTGGGAAACGGCTCGGATCTAAAAAAACCCAGTCCAGCCAAACTGGCTCTAACCATAAAAGATATCCTCAAGGTCTGGACCCAGTCCCAGGAACTTAAATCCGCTGACAACCTGGCACTTCTCTACGCTCCGGAGTTTCAGTTCTTTGAACCTGGCCGCAAGGACAAGACCATCTCCAGGGAAAACTTCCGCCAGGCACTCATCTCTGAGATGCGCAGCTCAGGCGACATCCAGCTAACCGTATCCGAACCACTCATCCTCCTGGATCCCAGAAACCACAACCTGGTCTGGGCGGTCTTCAGTCTAAAATACGATTCCAGACTGCGCCACGACATAGGCTTAAGGACGCTAATCTTTGAGCGCAAGGGCGCGGACTGGCTAATCACGGCCGAACTCTGGATCAAGGAAGTGAGCCTCAAGACCTGAGCCGCTTTGCCGCTACGACTCCGCCCCATAATCACCAGTTTTTCCATGGGTTTCACCTGCGGCGCGCCGTTTTTGGTGGTGGTCACCCTTTTCCAGGCCTGGCTCAAGGATGGTGGGGTAAACATCACCCTCATAGGGCTCTTCGCCCTGGCCAGGATCCCTTACAGCGTCAAGTTTCTCTGGGCACCTATCCTTGACTACCTCAAACCTTTCGGGGAGAGGCGGAGGGGTTTCATCCTCCTAAGTCAACTCTCACTCATTGCGGGGCTCATATATTTTTCCACCATAAGCCAAACTGAGCTCATGAAGGTGGCCCTGGCCGCCCTTTGGATAAGCATGAGCTCGGCCACCCAGGACATAGCTGTGGACGCCTACCGCCGGGAAGACCTCACCGACGAGGAGCTCGCGGGCGGCATCTCGGCTTACATCTGGGGCTACCGCATAGGCATGGTGATAATCTCCGGAGGCGGACTCATCCTGGCGGACCGCATTGGCTGGGAACAGGTCTACATGCTGGCGGCGCTTCTTTTAATTATTGGCCCCATTACCCTCATCTTCAGCCCGGAGCCCAAAAGGGGCATAACACTTCCCCAATCCTTGGCCGAAAGCGTCAAAGGCCCCATCCTGGACTTCATAAAAAGGGACAAGGCCCTCTACCTCTTCGCCTTCGTGCTGCTCTACCGTCTGGGTGAGCAGCTCATCGTGAGCCTCAACACGGTCTTCTTTCTGGAGGCCGGCTACACCAAGACCCAGATAGGCTTGGTGGTTAAGGCCTTTGGCCTGGTGGCCACCCTTCTGGGAGTCTACCTAGGAACCCTCCACGTAAACAAAAGGGGCCTCAACTCCTCCCTTTGGGTCTTTGGTTGGCTGCAACTTGGAAACATCGCGGCCCTCACCGCCCTCTGGTACCTACCCCCCAAGATATCCACCCTGGCTTTTTTCGTGAGCCTCGATCATGTCATAGTGGGGGCCTGTGGGCTTGTCTTCACCACCTATCTATCCAAGCAGACCAAACTCAACTACACCGCCACCCAGTACGCTATCCTAACCAGCGTGATGGCGCTTCCCGCAAACATCCTGGCATCCCCCGCCGGATTTTTGGTGAAGGTCCTTGGCTGGCCTGGCTTTTACTTGCTTGGCGCGGTGCTAGTGATACCTGGGCTCATAATCCTTAAGGCCTTGGTGAAGCCTAAAGAATCCTAAAGCTTCACTCCAGAGTATGGAATGGAGTTTCTCTCTTTTGGCAGATTTCAAAAAAAATAAAAAAAAAATTTTTTTTGTGAAAATACAACTAAATCCGCTAAGTTTTGGGCTTTTAGGGAAGTGGTCTACATAAGTTACGACTACAAACAGCTTAACGGACGATTTTGAATTTAAGGCGTATACCACAAGATCTTTTAGAAGTTTTGCATTTCAATATACCTCTTTATGAGCTTTGATTTTAGACTAGTCACTTGACAAACATTGTCGCCATGATTACTTTATTGGGAGAGGCGGGATATGGCAACATATTTCAGCCGCAAGGATTGTTACTACAAAATGATCAAAGGTACATTCTGTGGCAACGAGAATTTTCCCTAAGGTCATTGAAAAAACAAAATTGTGCCACTGAAGGATCTTCCTCTGGAAAATCCATCATTTGTCATCATTTGTGGATATTATCTAAAATAATCCGCCTCATCGCTCACAAGACCCTAGTATACCTATGACTTTTAACGGAATATAAGAAAAACCTTTGTCTCTTCAGATCCTGCCGCTTAGGCATTACACTTTTCCTTAAACACCCTACGCGATAGTTCACATTAAGTGAGCGCTTCAAGAGGCTCAAGGGACTAAAGAGGCTTTAGATTGATAAATCTGACTACAACTTCTCCATGCATCCATTTATTTTTTCTCTCTCCACAGACTCAAGACCTTTTAAGATTCTTAAGGAGAGCATATCAGTTCAGCTCAAAATGATCGTAAGAGATTACATCCTAGATGTCAGAAGCACTTACTCGCACGTCCACTTAAAAAACCTTATCCAGCTTATGATACTCGCCCAGGCTAACGCTAGCTTGCTTATGAACCTATTAACAACTTTCAAAGATTCTAAGGTGTCACCCATCATTTACTTCATCATGCTCACAAGAGTAACAGAATACATTCTCAGCTCCATAAAACAAATTAGAGAGCACCTCGCAGGCATTTCCCAGGATCCAAAATATTTGGGCTTATGCAGCATAACTCAAAACGAACTAAATTCAGTTTCTTGCGACTTTGTAAGGCCTACAAAGGCCCTGGATTTAAAAAGAACCGTGGCTACAGGCTCCCTTCCCGGTGGCTAGCTTCACTAAGCCAAGGACTTCCCCCTTTGAGGGGCTAGGCGCTTTAAGACCCAGCCGCGGGCTGTAAAATTGCATTCTATCCAGCTCTAGATTGCTTGCAAGCTTAAAAGGCAAAGTGCGCCACTCTCCCAGGAACCCCAACATATCAGGGGAGAGCTTTCTTTTTTAGCCCAATTTGTGGTATATTCCTCAGTTGAGGGTTTCCAGCACAGGGGCCCTAAGCCCTTTCCCAAAGGCCCGGACGGACTTCCAAGCAAAGCCTCCGGCTACCCATACGGGACAAGGTCTTTTCCGGCTTCTTTTCCCTCAAGCCTTTCCAAGCAACAATCCATCTAAATGCATACATACCTTAGCTTAACTCCGGAAGGTGAGTGTTGAACTATATTAGCTATGTCTGAAAAAAACCAATTTCAATCCCTAGAGATAATAACCGGGCTTTTCGCCGGGCTCCTCATCATCTCCAACTTGGCCTCCACCAGGCTCATAAGCCTGGGGCCCTTGAGCTTTGACGCCGGCACCCTCACTTTCCCGCTCACCTACATCTTTGGGGACATCCTGACGGAGGTCTACGGCTACCAGAGATCCAGGCGCATTATCTGGACGGCCTTCTTCACCCTCCTGGTCTCCTTTTTGGTCATGCACATTGTGTCACTTTTTCCGGCCCCGGCCGACTGGAAGGATGCCGCCTCCTGGAGCGAGCTCCTGGTCATCACCCCGCGCATAGCCCTGGCCAGCCTTCTGGCCTTCCTAGGAGGGGAGTTCCTTAACTCCTTCATCCTCTCCAAGCTAAAGTCCAGAAACCCCAAGAAGGGCCCGGCCCTGCGTTTTGTGAGTTCCACCCTGGCGGGCCAGGGTCTGGACACTCTACTCTTCGCGTCCATCGCCTTTTTGGGGGTGCTACCCACGCCCCTCTTTGTGGCACTCATAGTCTCCAACTACATATACAAGTGCGCGGTCGAGATAATATTCCTTCCCCTTAGCCTCCTTTTGACCAAAAAGCTCAAGAAGGTGGACAACATAGACCACGTGGATAGGGGCATCTCCTACTCGCCCTTTTCCTTCAAGCTGGAAAAGGAGTAGCCTAGATGGACTTCCTTTAGCTTCCTAAGCTCTTATTATTCTTTTCGCCCGCCCATCTGCAACAACTTATGTCGCCTTGAAAATCCACCTCTTGGGCTTTACGCGCGCCAAAAAACTGTTGCGGGAGGGAGGCAAAATTTTGTAAAATTAAGCAAAAGTCACCATATTGGACTCTCCTTTAGAGGTTTAAAGTTTGTGAGGAGGGTTCACGGAATTTTCCATTAGTTTCCGTTTTTTAGGGTTTTTTTTTCCATGATTGAGGACTACACATGACAAGGATCCCAGAAACAGCCATAAAGACCAAGATAAACAATATTCTACTTAGTGAAATCAAACGACACTACGACTCCATCACTTTCACCTACAGGCACGTCCCTGGGTTCCGGCCCATGAATATAGACTTCGAGCCGCTCCCGCAGAAATGGGGGATGTACTCCCCCAAAAGGGGCATGATCGTCCTAAATGAGGACCTGTACTACAAGAGCAACTGGTACGTGGTTCTCGGGGTGCTCACCCATGAGATAGTCCATCAGCTCCAGCACCAGCTCTATCCCAGCTCCTACGCAAGCGACGCCCCGCACGGGAACACCTTCCAGAGGATAGCCAGGTCCCTGCATCTGGACAAATTCTTCATGCACGCCTCCCTGGACATCACCCGGGAGGACGCCACGCCGCCAAACCCAATCGGGAAAAATAACGGAGAGTACCGGGAGCACCCGGTCTTGATAAAGGTGAGAAAGCTACTGGCCCTCTCCAACTCCAACGAGGCCCATGAAGCGGCCGCGGCGCTCGCGGCCGCTGAGAGGCTACTCCTCAAGTACAACCTGGAGCTTCCGGAGGATAACGACCCTAGCTCCCAGTTCCAGCGCTGGAGGCTCTACATAGGAAAGAGAGTCGAGAACAAGCACAGCTACATAGCCCATATCCTCAAAGACAGCTTCTTTGTGGAGTGCTTGACCATATCAGACTACGACCCCCACACCCAGACCTATGTCAAATACTTAGAAATCATGGGGAAACCCGTGAATCTCAGTATGGCCGAGCACGTCTACCACTTTCTCCTGGAAAGGTGCGAAACCCTGTGGCTGGCCTTCAAGCCCAAGGCCCGCGCCATGGGAGAGAAGGGCATAGGAGCGCGCCAGTCCTTCATCATCAACATGCTCCGGAGCTTCATGGAGAAGCTGGAAAAGGAGCGGACAGCGGCCCAGGGGGACAAGGACATCTCGCAGCTGAGAACCGATCTGATTCTGGCCAGCAACCAGGCCCTACGCTCCTATATGAAGGAGAGCTATCCGCACACGCGGAAGGTGAACCACACCCACAGCTCCTTCTCTCCCAACAGCGCCCAGGCGGGAAGGGCCGAAGGAGCCAAACTCACCATCCACTCCCCGGTATCCGGAGGCAAGTCCGGCGTACAGGGCAGGCTGGAATCCTAGAGGAGACGCTTGCAACCTAACCTCAAAGATGCGCGCGCGAGACCGCGCGAGCGCATGGTGGAAGAGCAGCTAGTCGCGCGCGACATAGTCTCCCCTGGCGTTCTTTTGGCCATGCGCAAGATCCCTAGGCACAGTTTCGTGGACGAGGCGCTCATAGACCGGGCCTACTGGGACGGGCCTCTCCCCATAGGGCACGGCCAGACCATTAGCCAGCCCTACATAGTGGCCCTCATGACCCAGTGCCTGGAGCTCAAGGATAGCGACCGGGTGCTGGAGATTGGTTTTGGCTGCGGCTACCAGACGGCCATACTCTCACAACTCTCCCAAGAGGTCTTCGCCGTGGAGCGCATCAGCGCCCTTTTTGAAAAAGGGCGCATGAACCTCAAGAACCTGGACATTAAAAACGTGAGGCTCAAGCTGGGTGACGGCACC
>JAITJT010000169.1 GCA_031278795.1 Deltaproteobacteria bacterium
TTTAAAGCTTGATGGCGGATTTTGTGGCTTTCCGTTTATGATTCCTTGGTGGTTTACATCAGTATAAAGAACGGTACCAGGGTCTAAATATGCGATATAATCGCTATGACCTTTTAAGAAAGTGACGTATCTAGAAAATATTTTTTGGCTTTTATCGCTTTCGGCCATAATTGCTGAGAGAAAAATCATGCCATCGGTTTTGAAATCATAAATTATTCTGGATTTATCCTTGTCTCTTAACTGATTTGTTGTGAGTTGAAAGATTGGACTTAATAAAGGAAAGGATTTGCTAAATCCAAATTTAATGAACTGAGGTATATAAAGATGAATAATTAAAATTGTAGAAAGTGAAAAGGTTAGTACCGTATAAACTATTTTGAGGGGCATCTTTTTGTTAGCCAACAGTCGATTGAAGAAGATAAAGACAAGGGAAAGTGGGATAAAGGCCAGGGGAAGGGCAGTATATGCAGAAAGTTTCCAGACTTTATAGTCATTTCCTAATATTGAATAGAAAAGTAGATAAATAATTAAGGAGAATACATAGAGAAAAATGAAAGCTTTCAATGCGTTCATGGCACTAGTGCAGCTTTTTTCTTTTCTGAAGCTAACAAAATAACCAAGGATAATGATGCTAACAAAAAAAATCGCCCAAATCTGCCAAGAAACACCAGGTTGATTTCTTTTTAGACCCTCTCCTATGAGCGGAATTCCACTAAAAATAAATGGATTCAAGAGGTTCAACGAGATATCAGTTACCTGGGCAACTGCTTGTTTGGTTCTGATTAAGAACTGGAGAAAAACTTGTGGAATAAGAATAAAGATAATGAGTGTACTAAATAATAGGGATTTTATAGATTTCCATAAACTTATCCATAAAGAAGACATAAAATTAGCTGAAGCCATTGATTTAAAAGCGGCTAGACTAAATGAGAAAATAAGGCTCATGCCTAAAAAAACTAAAAATGCAACCTGATAAATGGTTAAAAGATATAGTAAAGCGAAGCAATATTTTTTTATTTCGTTTAATGTATCATCAGTGCCATTTTGGAAATTTTTTGAAATCAATTTGAGTAAGACGAGATAACCTAAAAGGGCCGCTAAATGAGGAAAATTCCCATTTTCTGCTAGAAATAAGAAAAGAGAGCTAGCGACAGTCCCTATGCCTACGAGGAATGCTACTATTTTACTTAATTTTAGTTCGACATGAACAATGCTGAAAATAGTTGTACCAATAATTGAATAGATGAGAACAATAAATTCACAACTTATCATCAGGCTGGGCAAGGATCTTGCCGCACCAAAATATGCAATGAAAACGTGTATTCCAAAAGCGTCAGTTAGATAGAAATTTACATTGAGAATCTCATAGAGAGATGGCTCCCATAATCCGCGCCAATAATCGGCAAGGAAAAGCCAAACATAATAATCTGTATTTAAGGCACTCCATGGCTCCATGGTGTTGGAAATAGAAAGCTTGCAGAAATAAAATGCAAAGATTGAAGCGAATGCCAAGGAAACGATTAGAAGATTGTGACTCAGAATGAATTTATGAATAATGTCTTGCAGTTTCTCTTTGTTTCTTAGGCTTCTGATAAGGGCAAAGATCAATTCGATGCTCGCGCCTATTCCACCAAAAATGAAAAAGGCCAGGAATAAAATTTCAAAATGGTTAGTGAAATAAAAGGCGTATCTGACTATAAAATTCAGTGTTCCAATAAAGGTAACAAGGAGTATGGGTTCCCCATACGACAATTCAGTTTGAACTTTGAAGAGCTTGAGAACAATTCTTCCCCAGAAGCTTGCGGAAGAAATGAAAAGTAAAAAAAATCCCATAAACCAAAAGGTATTTTCTAATGCTAAAATCACTAATTGATCCTTTTTTAGAAAAAAGTTGTTTGGCTTGCAGGCTACGAGAAATTAAAATGAGACGAATGGGAATGTTTTAAGCGAGTGACTTGATGGTAAATTGCTGGTGTTTAATAAATTTATTGTTTGTTTTGTAAAAAGCTCCTAGTCAATCCTTATGTTTGTCATTCTCCAGGGGTTCAGCTCAAGACCACCTTGGAACCATCGAAGTCGAACCTGAACCTCAGCTCCTCCAGGCCTTCCTCACGCATAGCGTTTCTGAGCCTAGTTTTGTCATCCGCCAAAAACATCAGGAACCCACCTCCTCCGGCGCCCACCAGCTTTCCACCCACCGCTCCGTTGTTTAGAGCTTTTTGGTAAAAGTGGTCTATACGCTGGTTGGACATGCCGCCAGTGCGTTTTTTCTTGTTTTCCCAGTGCTCGTGCATGAGGACGCCGAATTGGTGGACGTCCCCTTTTTCCAGCGCGGCTCGGCTCCTGAAGCCCAAATCTTTTACATAATGGAGGTTTTCTAACATCTCGGAGTCGCTATTCTGAGTTTTCTGGTGCTGATCCTTTAAAAGATCGCCAGCAGCCCTGGTGTATCCCGTGAAAAAAAGAACCAGCCTGTCCTCGAGTTCGAAAAGATCCTCTATGGGAATGCTTAAAGGAATAGCATCAACCGTGTCATCTGGGTTGAAGGTGAAGCAGGTTAGCCCTCCGTAGGCTGCTATGTATTGATCCTGCTTTCCTATTGGTTCTCCCAGGCGTTCGATCTCTATGTGGCAAGCCATCTCGGCCAACTCCTGTGGAAGCAAGAGGTGCCTGCGGTGGGCGTAGAGGGCCTTGAGAAGGGCTGTGGTGAAGGAACCAGAGGATCCAAGGCCTGTGCCAGCTGGTATATCCGCCAAGGTGCTTATCTCTATCTGGGGGGTTTTGAGATCCAGTATGGCCAATGCCTCGCGGATTATCCGGTGTTTGATCTCCGGCACCGTTTTTACCCGTTCAAGCTCCGAGTATTTTAAAAATATTCCCTCTGTGAATGGCCTTAGGACCGTAACATAAACGTACTTGTCAATGGCGCCGGCTATGAGAAAGCCGCCACCGTGCTCGCGGTAGTAGGACGGTAAATCCGTGCCACCGCCTCCAAGCGAGATGCGCAAAGGTGATCTAGTTATGATCATTGTGCGTAGAACCTCTTTGAGTGAATTTTTGCTGCATGTAGAGTTGTTCAGTGATCTTCAGTATTTCTAAGGCCTCATCGACTCCCCCCACCGGGTTGCGGTTCTCCTTAATCGCGGAAACCAGCTCTGAGAGTTCCAGTTGCCAGGACTTGTCAGGGAAGGGATATTGCCAGATGGTGGTCTCGGGAGGCCCCATGGAGGGAAGCATTTTGAAGTAGGAAAGCTGCTCTGTGCCGTAACTACCGCCAAGGCCGTCAATGGCCAGCTTGGCATCCCTGCCGGCAATCTCAAAAGAGAACATATTCTTCCACTCGGTCCAAGATGCATGGAGGAACGCGCACTGACCACCCTGTGATTCCAAAATCATGAAGGCGTTGTCCTCGACTTCTGCTTTCCAATAGTAGTTTGGTAAATATCCGCTGACTCTGGAGACGTCGCCTAGAAACCATAAGGCGAGATCGATTAGATGAGAACCTTGATCCAGTAGCTCGCCTCCCCCGCTTGTCTCTTTGACCATCCTCCACTCTTTTTCATAGCCCAGGCGGCCTCCATGCCCGTAACGGCCCCTGATGTACATGAGCGGCCCCAAGGCGCCCGAATCTTTCAGCTCTTTGGCCTTAATGAACGAGGGATGGAAGCGGTGGTTGTAGCCCACCTTGACCTTGAGGCCCCTTTGGCGGGCGAGCTCGGCCACCTTTGCCAGTTCAAGGGGATTCCTGGCACCTGGTTTTTCTAAAAGGAGATGCTTTCCGGCCTCGAGTGCGGAAAGGGCGAGCTGTGCCAGGCGGTCGTGGGTCACGGCGATGTTCACTATGTCGGCGTCGGAGAGAAATACGTCCTTTGGATCGACAAAGGCTTTTCCTCCATAGAGTGCGCAGAGCTCTTCAGCTTTGGCATAAATGCTGTCGCATGCGGCTACTAGCTCCAGCCCAGCGGCGGACGCCGCCTGGGCCCTCTTGTTTCCAATGAGTCCACATCCTATTATGGCTAGTTTCATGGATGGATTGTTCCTTGTTTTTGGTAGTGATCTAAACAAAAAAGCTTTTTGTATCAAACGGAAACTGTGTTATGTTTTCACTTAGCAATATTTATACTGCAGAGTAAGAGTTTTTATGTTAATTGTGAGCATAGTGTTTATTGTTATTCGATTTTTATGATGCACATTATCATCAAACATTTTTTAGTTCTAGCTTCTTAGCACAGGTTTTTTTATTTGTCGCCCCAATTGATTTGTCTATCCCTTCCAGTGATTCTCCTTAAGGTGTAGAGGTCTTTGCCTGTGAGTTCAGAGAGGTGCTCTGGCCACTTGGTGTAGTCATCCCAGACAGCGCTAATGAGTTTACCAGTGATGCCGTCGGATGCGCTAGATGCCAGGAATTCACATAACTTAGCGCCAATTTCAGGGTCTGTGGAGCTGCCTTCCTCTTTGGCGGACTTCATGCGGCTGTAGAACTGCTCGCCCACTTTCTGTGGGCCAGCTGCGAGTACCTCATCTAAGAGTCTAGTGTCCAAGAGCCCAGGAGATATAGAGTTCACATCCACGCGTGATCTTTGAAGATCCAGGGCAAGTGATTCCATTAGCCTTACCACGGCCGCCTTGGAGGTGGCGTAGGACTCCAGCCTGGGCATGGGGTTGGTGGCGCCACCGCCTGAGATCTGGATGATTTTGCCGTAGTTTTGCATTCTAAAATGTGGAATAAGCTCCCTGGAGAGGAGTATTGGACCGAGCAGGTTTATCTCGATAGCTCCCCAGAACTCCTCCAGGGAAACTTCCTCAATCTTGCCCTTGGGCCCGTACACCCCGGCGTTACTCACGAGCGCCGTCAGGTTGGGGAAGGCCTTCAAAGCATCGCTTACTAGATCTTTGACTTCATCCGCCTTGGAGACATCAGCCTGTCTGTATAATATCTTTTGATCGGCTCTTGTCTTTAGTTTCTCAAGCTCGCTGACGGATTTCTCCAGGCGATCAATCCCCCTGGCGCACAGGAACAGATCCGCACCGGAGGCGCAGAAGCGTCTGGCTATGGCGAAACCCAGGCCAAGGCTCGCACCGGTTATGAGTGCGGATCTTCCGCTTAGATCATAGCTTGTCACGGTTTTTCCTCTTTCTCTGTTTTGATATTGGCAGGCGCGTAGCCAATGGAGACGTATTCAAGTGAGCTGTCAGCACCATAGACTTCCCTCAAGAATCCGGAAGGGTCTAGTATGAGGTGGCGTTTAAGCCTGGTCAATACTTCGTTTTTATCAACCTGGCTGTAATCGGGCCATGGAGTGCAAATTACCAAGGCGTCCGCGCCTTTGACTGCATCGAGAGCTGTGGTCGAGAGTTTTATCCTTTCTTTGAACAAGTCGGGCAGTTGCTTTACGGCTGGATCGTGGGCGGCTACGGATGCGCCGGAGGCGAGTAGTTTCCCAGCAGTCTCCAGCGAGGATGACCGTCTGAGCGTGTCCGTTCCTGGCTTGTAGGCCAACCCCCACATAGCTATGAGTTTTCCATCCAAGCTTTTTAGCTTTTCTTTGAGTCGGGCGATAATCCAGTTTTTGTGAAGTTCATTTGAGACTCTGGCGCCCTCGATTACGGGAAGGTCAAATTTAGCCTTTTTGCCAAGATCGTCTAGGAATGTTAGGTCCCTCGCCAGTGTTCCGCCGGCGAAGGCCTGGCCAGGGGAGAGATAGGCCCCTGGGCCTATCCTCTTTTCACTTTTGAGGCCTTTTTCCACCTCTTTGGCGTCCGCCCCCACAAACTCGCAGAGGGAGGCTATTTCATTGGCGAAACTAACTGACGTGGCCAGGAAGGCGTTGATGGCGTGCTTGGTCATCTCGGCCGAGGGGACGCTCATCCAGACTATATTACCAGTCATGGGCTGAAACAGCTCAGTGAGCATGGCCTTGGCCCGTGCTGAGGAGATGCCGCAGACCACGCGCTCAGGGTGCGAGAATATCTCCAGGGCGTTTCCCAGCCTTAGATTCTCTGGTGAACAAGCCAGGTCTAGATCTTCTCTGTTTTTGGACTTGATGAACGCTGATAGTGCGCTACAGGTACCAGCCGGGAGCTGGGAGGAGACGAGAATCAGGGTCCCTCTCGGAAGAAGGGGGATAGCTTCCTTAATATCTGCTATGACCGACTCTGGATCAGCTATGTCGTCCTCATTAACTGGAGTATCGTGGCAGATCCACGCAAGCTCGGCATCTTTGAGTGCGGCTGGCATATTATCGGTGAAAGTTAGATTTCCGCTAGCTAGCCCAGATTTTAGTTGCTCATTGAGGCCTGGCTCAAAAATAGGTGCGAGCCCTTTATTGAAAGCTGAAATGTGTTGTGGGACTCGGTCCCAGCCAATAACGTTGTGACCCAAAGCCGCGGCCCCGGCCGCGGTGACAGTGCCCAGATGCCATAGCCCTAAAACCGCTATTCTCATGATCAAAGTCCCAAAATATGAGGGTTTTGCAGGAGCCACTTGGCCGTGCGCTCAACTGCTTCTCTTATGGAGAGGCTGTTGTTCCAGCCCAGGGCCCTCACTTTTTTAGTGTCCAAGTAAATGAAGGGGTTGTCCCCCACCCAGCCTCGCTCTCCTCCGGTGAACTCCAGCTTGGGGTTGACGTTCATCACCTCAGAGATCCAGCCAATGGAGTCCAAGACCGTGGAGTACTCGTCTGCGCCCAGGTTGAAGACGGAAAAGCCGCTACCGCCGCGAAGGCCGCGTACCGTAAGCATGGCCTCTATGCAGTCCTGGACATATAAATAGCTCTTTTTTTGGGT
>JAITJT010000172.1 GCA_031278795.1 Deltaproteobacteria bacterium
CTTTTTATAAATCTTAAATCCTTCATAAAGCTAAGGAAAGAGTGATAAATGCACAAACATCTTAAGCGGATCCACTCCAAAAACCCCTTGGTGCTATGCATCACGAACTTCGTAACAGCGAATGACTGCGCCAATGCCATCCTAGCCGTGGGAGGCTCTCCGGTCATGAGCAAATGCATAGAGGAGACGCAGGATCTTTTGTCCATGGCCGCAAGCCTTGTCTTAAATATCGGCACCGTGGATGAGTTCTCGCAGCCAATCATGGAATATTCTGCAGCAATCGCAGATGATCAAAACCTTCCCCTGGTCTTGGACCCAGTGGGGGTGGGCGCCACCAAGTGGCGCATGGACGTGACCCAGTGGATACTTCAAGGAATGATCCCCAGCATAATCAGGGGAAACGCCTCGGAGATTGGGGCCCTTCACGACATGGACAATTCCAACCAGAAGGGAGTGGATGCCCAAAAGGGCGTAAAGCTAGCCCAGAGGCTAGAGCTTGCCAAGGATTTGGCAAGTTCCCTCAAGACGGTGGTGGTGGTGACGGGCGCGGAGGACGTGATTAGCCAAGGGAAAGATACTTACATAGTGAAAGGTGGCTCAGAGCTATTAACTAAAATCACCGGAAGCGGCTGCATGCTCTCGGCCATCATGGGCGCCTTTTTGTCCGTAACGCCGGAAAACCCTTTTATCTCAGCCTACAACGCCTGCCGTCTCATGAAGGAGGCAAGCGAAAGGGCGGAAGAGTCCCTCAAACGTAAGACAGATATCGGCGAGTTCAGGGTAAAATTATTCGACGAGCTCTATGCGGCCAAAGACATCCCCGACACTAGTGACAAAGAGGGCCCTGATAAAAGTGAAAAAACAAGAACTTGATCTTCAGCTTTATTTGTAAAATTTTTATTATTTCTTCTGTCTAAGTCTAAGTCTAGTTATTAGCTAAAAAAAATTTTTTTCTCTAAAGCTAGAAAAACAAGTCAAAAGTGTTAAAATGGAATCAAGCCTTTTTCGCTCAGGCAATATCTAAACACCCAAAACAAAGATAAAAGCCCGCTTATTAAGGGGACGCGTCATAGGCATGAAACACTCTAAACTTACTAAAAAACTTCTCCTAACCCTCGTCATCGGAAAAGATGACGCCCCGGGGAAGGATCTCATAAAGCTAGTGACCGAGGCCTTCCAGGGAGGGGTCACCTCGCTGCAGCTGCGGGAGAAGACCATGGGCGACAAGGAGTTCTACGAGGAGGCCCTCATATTCTCGGAACTATCCAAGGACATGGGAAAGCTCTTCATGATCAATAACCGGGTGGACATTGCCCTGGCCGTGGACGCGGACGGGGTGCATTTGGGGGAAGACGATCTGCCCTTGGAGGCCGCGGCCAAGATACTTCCCAAGGGGAAGATCCTAGGCTATTCAGCCAGCTCCCGGGAAAAAGGCGCGGAGGCCATCCTCAAGGGCGCGGACTATCTGGGGGTGGGGGCCCTCTACCCCTCTCCCTCCAAGCCCGAGGCCCCGGTTTTAACCGATAGCCAGATTGACTCCATCCTGGGCCTCAAGTGGCCCACGGTGGGGATTGGTGGCATTACCATAGAAAACGCGGCTGAACTTAAAAGTAAAGGTTTCCAAGGCCTCGCGGTCATCTCGGCCATAGCCCGGGCAGAGGATGCTAAGGAGGCGGCCCAGGGGCTCCTAAAAGCCTTCACCTAAGACTCGGTGGGAAGCACGGCCTGCCAGGGCTCCTTATGGGAGGCCTCATAGGCCTCTATCATGTCCTCCAGGCTCAAGGTCTGGGCAATGTCATCCACCCCGGAGAGGAGCCTCTTGCGCCTATGGGGGTCTATGTCAAAGCTAGCCTTCCAGCCGTCCGAGCCCTTAAGCGTCTGGTTCACCAGATCCACCTCCAGAGTGTAGCCCGGGTTTCTCTCGATGCGCTCCATTATTTCCGAGACCAAGGCGTCCGGCTGCTCGATGAGCAGAAGCCCTATCTTGAAGCTATTGTTGCGGAAGATATCCCCGAAGCTAGTGGCTATAACGGTCCTGAAGCCGTAATCCTCCAGCGCCCAGGCGGCGTGCTCGCGGCTGGAGCCGCAGCCGAAGTTCTCCCGGGAGACAAGCACCCCAGCTCCCTTGTAGCGGGGGAGGTTCAGGATGAAAGCCGGATCAAGCTTTCCGTCCGGAAGAAAACGCAAATCATTGAAAAGATTGGCTCCAAAGCCGGTTTTCTCAATCTTCTTGAGGAACTGCTTGGGGATTATCAAGTCGGTGTCCACGTTGGGTCTGTCCAGATATGTCGCCACCGCTGAAAATGTCTCAAAGGCCTTCATGGTCGTTAACACCCATCACAAAATCTTACATAGTCAAAATAATGTGGGGCAAGGCCCCAATGTCAACTGTTATATCCTAAAAAGCCTCCCTTGTGAAGTATGGGGCCCACCTAGCCGCCTTGCCCTAGAGCTCATAATCCTTAGATTCCCTTGGGGAAGACCCCTCCCCTTCCCGCTTTTTTAGGTCTTTGGCTTTTTAAGTCCTTGGTTTTAAATCTTGGGCTTTAAATCTTTGTCTTTAACAAGCCCCTAGCTTGCGAACAGGCCCTTCCCTCTCGATCCTCTAAGCTGACCATAGAGCCTCAAAGCCCGCTCCCAAAAGAGAAAAACAGGCCTAGCTTTTGAGAGTTGACAAATTATGTTATAATGCGCCGCGTATGCCAATATTGGGCGAGAAATAGGCGAAAAGCCCTCGCTTTTCGCCACTCCCTAAAAAAAAAGCCTAAGCTTACGGGAAACTCTGAGGCTTTGCCTGGATCATTGTGACTCAGGCCGCATCCTTGTGAACTTTTCGCCTCTTTGGCCTCTTTGTGGGCCTCTTTGTGTGTCACTCACTCCCTTTTGACTTCCGCTAAAGCCCTAGAGGGGCCCCTTTTTTTTAAGCTTTCTAAGCTTGGAAATTTCCCCCATTGAAAATTTTAATGCCTTTAGCCCTAAAGTGCTCTTTAGGCCCTAAAGCGCCCTTTAACCCTCTAAAAACGCCCTTTTGGACTCTAAGGCCCTTTAGCCCCTTAAGGCCTTGGCCAAGAGCGCCAAGGCGCGCTCGCTTAAGCTTTTTAGGGCTAAGTGGGGTTAAGTGGGCTTATTAGACATACCTTTTCAGGCGCCATCTGCGCGTAAACCTTATTAGACTAAGGCAAAATCTAGGATTTTTTGAATATATGCTTGAATCAAGAAGCTCCAAGGGGCCATATTTCCTAGGCCTAGACATTGGCTCCGTGAGCGTGAAAATAGCCCTCCTGGATCAAGACGAGAGGATCCTGGAAGGCATCTACCTCAGGCACCACGGGAGGCCCTTCCATACGGCCCATGAGGCCCTGGGGGAGCTTCTCACCAAATACCCGGGAGAGCTCATCCACGCCCCCCGGGTGACCGGAGCCTCCAGCCAGAGGCTCTCCGCGCTCTTAAAAGGTTCCCCGGTGGGTGAGATTATGGCCCTGGCCGTCTCGGCCATCAAGCACACGCCCAGCGCCCAAAGCCTCATAGACATAGGTGGGGAGGACACCAAGCTCCTGTGGTTCAACCAAGAGGAGAGAGGGGCCCTCTCGGACTTCAACATGAACGCCATCTGCGCGGCCGGGACTGGATCTTTTTTGGACCAGCAGGCCCACCGCCTGGGCTATGACATAGAGAGTTTCGGAAAACTAGCCTTAAAGTCTGAGCTACCGCCCCGGGTGGCCGGGCGCTGCAGCGTCTTCGCCAAGAGCGACATGATCCACCTCCAGCAGTCCGCCACCCCGGACTATGAGATTATCTACGGCTTGTGCCTGGCCATGGCCAGAAGCATAAGGAGCGGGCTAGCCAAGGGAAAGGCCCTTACACCTCCGGTCCTCTTCACCGGAGGCGTGGCCGCCAACCCTGGACTCAACCGGGCCCTCTCGGAGGTTCTGGAGCTTAAGGCGGGTGAGCTGATTGTGCCTTCCGAGCACTATGTCTTTGGCGCCTACGGCGCCGCCTTGGAAGGCTTAAGAGAGCTTAAGACCAAGGAGCCGGCCGGGCTTAATCTGGAAACCCTCACCCAGTGGCTCACAAAGCCCCACGAGCCGCCAGCTAGGCAAAAGCCTTTAGTGCGCCGCCCTAAAAAACCCGGACTCTCGAGCTTTGACTGGAGTAATGTTACCAAAGAGAGGCCGCTAGAGGTCTACATAGGGGTGGACGTGGGCTCGGTCTCCACCAACGTGGCCCTGGTTACCCCGGAGGGCACTCTGGTGGAGAGGCAGTATCTAGCCACCGCCGGTAGGCCCCTGGAGGCAATACTTCAGGGCTTCAGGCAGATACCTGCTGAGGTGAAAGACAAGGTTAAGGTCCTGGGGGCCTGCACCACAGGGTCCGGTCGCTACCTCTCGGCCGACTACCTGGGCGCGGACATGACGGTTAATGAGATAACCGCCCAGGCCACGGCCGCCGTGGCCATAGACCCCAAGGTGGATACTATATTTGAGATAGGGGGCCAGGACTCCAAGTACATCTCCCTTAAAGACGGAGTCATAGTGGACTTCATGATGAACAAGGCCTGCGCCGCGGGTACCGGGTCTTTCTTGGAGGAGCAGGCCGATAAACTGGGTCTTAATATCAAAGAGCAGTTTGGGGACTTGGCCCTCTCCAGCACCAACCCGGTTAGCCTAGGGGAGCGCTGCACGGTCTTTATGGAATCCGATCTGGTGCACCACCAGCAAAACGGCGTGGGGCACCATGACCTGGTGGCGGGCCTCTGCCACGGGATAGTTGCCAACTATTTGGGCCGGGTGGTTGAGACAAGGCTCGTGGGGGAGAACATCTTCTTCCAGGGGGGAACCAGCTTCAACGAGGGCGTGGCCGCGGCCTTTGAGTCTAGGCTAAGTAGAAAGATAACGGTTCCAGATAACGCCGACGTTACCGGCGCCATGGGCGCGGCTCTTATCGCTCGTGACAGGCGCACATGGGAGGAAAGCACCTTTGTGGGCTTTGACCTTAGCCAGAGGCACTATGAGATTAAGAGCTTTGAGTGCCGTCACTGCGAGAATGTCTGCGAGATAAGAAAGGTGACCGTCCAGGGAGGCACGCCCTTCTTCTACGGCTCCCGCTGCGACCGCTACGACCAAGACGCCAGAAAGGGAAAAGACCTAAGTAAGCTTCCGGACCTCTTCAAGTACCGCTATGATTTGGCCTTTAATCCCCCTGAGCTAAGTGAGCTCAAATATGGTAACAATCCCGGACAAATCCCCTACAAAGCTAGAGTGGGACTCATACGCAGCATGTTTTTCGCCGAGATGGGCCCCTTCTGGAGCGTCTTTTTGGCATCCTTAGGCTTGGAGCCCGTCTGGTCAGCCCCCACCAATAAGACAATCATCCACCGGGGCTGCGAGAGGACCCTAGGTGAGTTCTGCTTCCCCATCAAGGCCGCCTACGGGCATCTTTTAGATCTTCTAGATAAAGAGCTAAAACACATCCTCCTACCCTCCATAGTAAACCTTCCGGAGGGGAGTGTTAAAAACCCCGCCGGGGCCAAGGGCCCCGGCGCCCCCTCCAAGGGTAACGGCGAGCTCAAGGACGATAGCTTTAGTAAAGATAGCTCCAAAAACAAGAAGGCCATGCGCAAGGCCCCGGACAACACGGCCTGCCCCTACAACCAGTCTCTGGCCTACACGGCCCCGGTGGCCCTTAACCTCAAAGAGCCTTTTTTGGTGAGGGAACCTGTGTTTTTTGGGGAAGGGGACAGGGTCTTGGAGAGATCCCTCATGGGTCTAGCCAGAAAGCTAGGGGTATCAGAGGCTGAGGTACCCAAGGCCATGAAGGCCGGGAAGTTGGCCCAGGAGGCCTTCTCCAGAAGGCTAACGGATTATGGGTCCAAGGTACTACGTGATCTTAAGGATGGCGACACCGCCATGGTGGTGGTCTCCAGGCCCTACAACGGCTTTGACCCGGGTCTTAACCTAAGGCTCAATGAGAAGATGAGGGATTTAAATATCCTAGGCATCCCCATGGACTTTTTGCCATCAGAGAGCCTAGAAGATGACGAGGAGTCCCTGTCCCACTACTGGCGCTACGGCCAGAAGATAACCCGCTCCGCCAAGTTCATAGCCCAAGACCCTAGGCTCCAGGCCCTCTACATCTCCAACTTCGGCTGCGGCCCGGACTCCTTTATCCTCCACTTCTTTAAAAACTCCCTGGGCGATAAGCCTTATCTGGAAATAGAGATTGACGAGCACTCCTCGGACGTGGGCGCGGTTACCAGGCTTGAGGCCTTTCTGGACTCCCTGGACGCGAGGAGACGTAAGAAGCTCTTGAAGGCTCCAGAGGGCGAGAGGAAGATTAACGTCCTGAGGGGCCCCAAACAGGGCGCCACCATCTACATCCCACCCATGTGCGACCACACCAGGCCCTTGGCGGCCGCCTTGAGGCGCTTTGGCCTCTCGGCGGTGGCCCTTCCTCCCTCGGACTCCCTAACCATAGAGCTGGGGCGCTCCCAGACCTCGGGGAAGGAGTGCTATCCCCTGATTCTTACGGTGGGGGACTTCTTAAAGCTAGCTAAGAGTCCGGACTTTGTCCCGGAAAAGTCGGCCCTCTTCATGCCCACCTCCAACGGCCCCTGCCGCTTTGGGCAGTACAGCCGCTACCTGAGCCTCATCTTCAAGCGCCTGGACCTTCCCAAGGTGGAGATACTCGCCCTCGATCAAACCGGGAGCATGTACAAGTACCTAAACGACGCGGCCCTTCCCAGGGCCAAGGGAAGCCTCACCAAGACCATCTGGAGGGCCTTGGCATCCGTGGACCTTCTCCAGAAGGGCCTCTATAGGGTAAGACCTAAGGAAAAGTCTCCAGGGCTCGCCAACTTGGCCTATTACGAGTCCTTAACGGCCTTGGAGAATGTCATTGAGGAGGGTAGCCTCAAGGACCTCCTCAAGGTAATTGAAACTTCCGCCCACAAGTTCCAAGACGCCCTGGACCCCAAAGACGACCGGCCGCTCCCTAGGGTGGGCCTGGTGGGTGAGATCTACGTGAGAAACAACGATTTCGCCAATGAGGACATAATCAAGCGCCTGGAGGGTCTGGGAGCCCAGGTGGAGGTGCCCCCCCTCATAGAGTGGATCTTTTACACGGGCTTTGTTAATAATATGCGGGCCAAGCGCGCCGGAAACCTGGAGAGGCGACTCAAGACCAGGCTAACCCTCATGGTGCAGGACTATGAGCTAAAGCGCCTGGAGAGGTCCTTCAACGGCCTCTTCAAAGACCTAGAGCGCGATCCACCCGTATCCGACGTGGTACGCCTAGGCGAGCGCTTCCTGGACAAGTCCTTCCAGGGCGAGGGCATCCTCTCTTTAGGGAAAGGCTTGGAGTTTTATGAGCGCGGCACCCGGGGCCTGGTCAACATCATGCCCTTCACCTGCATGCCCGGAACCGTGGTGGGAAGCTTAAGCACCCGCTTCCGCGAACTGGCGGGCGGCATGCCGCTATTGAACCTAGCCTTTGACGGTCAAAGCCAGACCAACACCCAGGCGAGGCTGGAGGCCTTCATGTACCAGGTGGAGAACTTCACCGGAAACGGCGCGTAAACATGGGGCCAACAAGGTAGCCGCGGGCAGCTGCGCGCGTATAAACCCGGAGGCAAAATAAATCAAAACCCGTACAGCTCTTAGCCTAAAGAGGCAAAAGGCAAAAAGGCCTTAAACCACAAGGACCAAGGCATAAAAAAAACCAAAGGCCTTAAACCATAAGAAGAAGATGCTAAAAAAAAAGGCCTAAGGCCTAAAAAGGCCTAAAAGCCTAAAAGCCAAAAATGGCAGTAAGGCAAAAAAATAGCCCGTACAGGCATTGAACCAAAAGGTGAAATGCCAA
>JAITJT010000218.1 GCA_031278795.1 Deltaproteobacteria bacterium
AAATAAAGAATTTATTCATCACTAACAGTGCGTTATTTATAGTAACTATTTAGGTACATTTTTTACGGGACGCTCATACGTACAAGCTCAATTTAAAATTTAAAGCGAGTGGGCTTAAAAAGCATCTGATAAGCGCATAGTATATACATTATAAATTTGAAAAATATCGCAAAACATCCATAGAACCCATAAAATATCTAACCCGCAAACCCCACTAAACCCCCCGCCCTGAAGGCCAGCTTTAAAGACCAGGTCAGCCAAAGAAAGTCTTTGGATCCGGAAGTTTCCATTCTCTTCAAAATAAGCGTCAGAGGCCTCCAGTTGTCCTAAGAGCATGTGATATTGGGACGGTCCAGCCCTGGAGCATAGGCTTGAGATAAAAACTTCAATCTAAAGCCCCCAGAGCTTTGAGGGATGAATCAGGGGATTATTTATGATGGACTAGACCGTGGACTACGCCGGGATGGGTTTGAAGTTTACTCGCGGGCTCCAGGAAGACTACCTGGCGCTCAAGGCTAGCCTTGAGACCATGACGGGCCCCTGGACGCCCCGGAGTGGAGGTCTGGGGCTAACACAAGAAAAGCCAAAAAAATAATTTCTTCTCCAAAGAAAGGAAAAAACAACAAATATGTAGGAAAAAGTCGGGTCTTAAGTACGTATTGGCAGAAAAAGCATCATCAATGTGGAAAAATTTCCTCCATTTTCAGCCCAAAATCAGACCCTCAAATTTCCTTGTTATTTTGGAGGCAATTCCAGGGATTTTGCCTTTGTGCTGTCAGAAGGCTGCTTAAAGATTTTTAACAAAAATTTTTGGAGGGCTTTCCCCGGGGTGGGGGCCTTTCTCTTTCCCTCTTTTTTCCCTCTACTCTCCAAGATGGCACATTTATCGCATTTTATCCTTTCAAACCCTTAAATCCGGTTAAAAGTCACCGGAATGTCAGATTGAAACTGGAGGATAAGATGCGGAGGTTTTCTTTTCTGAAATGTCTTCGGCTCTTGGCGTTGCCCATCACGATTCTTTTATTGTGGGCAGTTGACGTGAGGGCTCAGGACGTACCCGTGGCGGAGGCGGAAGGGGCCTCTGGCGGCTCCCTAAGCGAAGGCAACGCCAACATAATGTGGACCCTCATAGGTGGCTGCCTCGTTATGTTCATGCAGCCGGGTTTCAGCCTGGTTGAGTGCGGGCTTGAGCGGGCTAAGAACGCGGCCAACATTATGATGAAGAATTTCGCGGACTTCATGATTGGGAGTCTGGTCTTTCTTCTCTTTGGCTTCGGGCTTATGTTCGGGTCAAGCGTGGGCGGGTTTTTCGGGTCGAACTTCTTTTGCATAGAAGGTTTCGAGGGCCTCACCGATGAGGGTGGATGGAAGCTCACCTTCTGGTTCTTCCAGAGCGTCTTCTGCGCGACCGCGGCCACCATCGTCTCCGGGGCCATTGTGGGAAGAACCAAGTTCTCGGCCTACTTAATCGCGAGCTTTCTCATCTCGGCGGTAATCTACCCGGTGAGCGGCCACTGGGCCTGGAACTCGCTCTTTGGCGATTTCAACGGCGCCTCGGCTGACGGCGCTACCCAGGGCTGGCTGGTGGCCAAGGGATTCATAGATTTCGCGGGTTCCACCGTGGTGCACTCGGTGGGCGGTTTCGTGGCCTTGGCGGGAGCCATAGTGGTTGGCCCGCGCATTGGGAAGTACGGACCGGACGGCGTGGCCAGGGCCATCCCGGGCCATAACCTGCCGCTCACGGCCCTGGGGGTCTTCATTCTCTGGTTTGGATGGTTCGGATTCAACTGCGGTTCCACCAACGTGCCGGATCAGACCATTGGCTACATAGCCGCCAACACCAATCTGGCTGCCTGCTCCGGTTTCCTGGGCGCCATGCTCACCAGCTGGTTCATCTCCGGTAGACCGGACCCCTCCATGAGCTTCAACGGAGTGCTGGCGGGTCTCGTGGGGATAACCGCTGGCTGTTACAACGTGTCACCCTTTGGGGCGGTTATAATAGGACTTCTCTCGGGCGTCTTGGTGGTTATCTCGGTCATCTTCATCGACCAGAAGCTTAAGATAGACGATCCGGTTGGAGCGGTCTCCGTCCACGGCGTATGCGGCTTTTTCGGAACCATCATGGTTGGACTCCTGGCGAGCCCCAGTTACGGGGATCAGACCGCGGGTCTCTTCTACGGCGGCGGAATCCACCAGTTTGTGGTGCAGTTCTACGGCGCGCTGGCCATAGACGCCTGGGCCTTCATACTGGGTCTTGTGGTATTCTTCATCGCCAAGGCGACCGTTGGTGTGCGCCTCGATCCGAGAGACGAACTGAGGGGCTTGGACATTGTCGAGCACCGGGCTGAAGGCTACAGCGGCTTTCAGTTCTTCTCCAACAGTTGAGAAAGGAGGAGATACATTATGAAACTAATCGTAGCCTACATCCGTCCGGAAGTGCTCCAGGACGTGAAAACCAAACTCTACGCCAAGGAGATCTACACCATGTCGGTCACCAACATCCTGGGCTCCGGGCGGCAGAAGGGATACACCGAGGTCTATCGCGGCATCCAGACCGAGGTCAACCTCCTGAAGAAGATCAGGATAGAGATTGGCATTAGCGATGACAAAGTCGACAGCGCCATAGACGCCATCGTCGAAGGCGCCAAGACCGGCCAGACCGGAGACGGTGTCATCTTCGTAAGCGACATAGTAAAGAGCTTGCGCATAAGGACCGGAGAGGAGGTCTAAAAAGATACTCCGGGAAAAAGCGCCATGTTCACAAAACAAGGGGGGGAAGCGTTCAAGAACGCTTCCCCCCTTTTGACAAAAGATGAGAGAAAATGTTTTACCCAAGTTTTATGCCAAAGACCTCCATGATGAATTTTTGCGTATCCGACGCGGCGATGGCGGCCTGGGTGTCGGCCCTATGGTTTATCTGCCTGTACTCCTGGATGGTCTGTCTCTCAAATTTCTTGAAGACCTTGGAGAAATAACTTCGTTCATTGTAGCCCATATGCTCGGCCACGTCCGATATGGTGTAGTCGGTGAATAGGAAATACATCTTGGAGAGGATTATCTTGCGCATGTGGATGTATTCCATGACGCTAATGTTGAAGCATTTCTTAAACACCCGGCTGAGGTGCCCCTGGCTTATGAAGCACTTGGTGACCAGATGGTTGAGACCGATGTTTTCCGAGATGTTTTTGTCCAGGAAGGTGAATACCCCCCTGAGGCGGTCGTTGAATTTAACGCTCTTCATGATGAAGACCGAGTTCATGATGAAGAAGAGGCAGAGCTCCACAACCTTGTCGATGGAAAGGAGGGTGGGTTCGGTCACCGGAAAAGGCGTCACCAGGTTGCCTCCGTGGTTGTAGTCGGAGAGAGCCGTGTGAATGTTACTGAGCTTGATGTTCAAATTAGAGGTGTTGCGGCCGGCCTCCTCCTGGAGCGAGATGGCGATGTTATTTAGATCGTAATAGAAGCGCCCAAAGGTCCTCTCCTGCACCATCTTGGAAAGTAGCGCCAGCTGGGGAGAGGGTTTAAGCTTGTAGAACTGCTTGTGGCGCTTGAGGGTCTCGTGGAGCTCGCCCGGTGAGACGGGTTTCAAGATATGACCGGCCAGCTTTATCTCCATGGCGAATTGGGAGATCTCGAAGTAGTCATAGGTGGAGATGGTGTAGATGGCGGTGTCCCTATCTATCTCCAAGATATCCTTGGCCACGTCCAGGCCCGTGAGCCAGGGGACGGCGAGCTCTATTATGACTATGTCCGGGGTGTCCCTCTTGAACTGATCCACAACTTGTTGGAGGTTCCCGATGGAGTGCGTCACCGTGAATCCATCGATCCTTTCGATTATGGAGGCGAGGGTCTCCCTCATGAGCGGATCCGAATCCGCTATCATGACCCTATAGAGCCTGCTCTGATTAGTGTCGCTTGGTATTATGGGCTGGGATAAATCAGTCATCAATCGTTTGTCTCGCTTATGATGGCGGGATAGCCGATATGGCATTTGCTTCCGCCGCCTTCCTTGGCTTTGATGGAAATGGAGGCGCCGCTTCCGAATATTCCCAAGAGGCGCTCGGTGGCGTTTATGATGCGGTTTTCAATAACTTTGATCTCTGATTCGTTTTTATAGGGCGTTTTCATTATTTCAGCGGTGGTGGTCCCCGGGCTCGTGAGATTGTCCAGAATCTCAATTGATATGCTGTTTCCTTCCTTTTTGAAAAAAACGCCTATCTGGAACTTTCCGGAGTTGGTGGATACCCCTAGGATAAAGATCCTCTCGATGAAGGGAAGCACGATGTCCACGGGTATCAGGTAATCTTTCAGGTGTATGGGGAGCGTTACCGAGAAATTCAAAAGATCCTCATAGCGGATCTTCTGGATGTTCAAGTACCTCAATATGGTGTTTTTCTCATCTTCCAGGCGGCAGAATTCCTTGATGGTGCTGTTTATTATGCCTTTTATGTAGCGGGCGATTAAGATGGAGAGGTTGTTTATCTTTTCCTCGCCGCTTAGAACCGAGAGGTTGGAGAGGGAATTTATGGCGTTGAGGAGGAAGAAGAGGTTTATTCCGCTCTTGCGCGCGTGTTTCACTAAAGTGCGTTCACTTGTTTTAGCTAATTTATTTAGTTCGCTTTGGCTAAGCGTAGTTTCCGAGTTCTTCAGGTTCTCCATAAAGGAGAGGCTCACCTCGGAGATGAGCGATATAAGGGCCTCGTAATTAACGTAGTCCATGTCGCTTATGGAGGAGAAGAAAGACTTGTTGACCGGGTCTCCCCCGAAGTTTGGAGGGGGCACCAAAAGCTTACTCTTGTTCATGTCTATGAAGCCGTCAGGGGAGTTGAAGCACTTGGCCTGGCCGCAGATGACCGCCCCGGACAATTGGTTTCCGGTAAAGAGCGGTATGACGGACTCCAGGAGCCCGAAAGGGCAGACGTAGGTGAAGCGGTCCTTGATGGACACAGCCTCGTCTAGGCCTATCCTATGGGCCCGGGCGCAGTAGTTTTCAAAGTCCGGGGAGTTGCACATCTTGGCGCAGAAAGCGTTTATGCCGAAGCGTCTGGTGACTGCTTCGGCTTTATCGTCCACCGCGACAATGGAGAGCTTCCCCAGTTTGGCGAAACCCTCGAGGATCTTCTGGAAATTTTGCGAGGACAATACGCCTCTGTCCGGGAGACTTTCAGTTCCTCTCTCGCCTAGAAGGGATTCTTCGAATTTATATAGTTCCATCGTGTTTAGCTTAATTTTTCACTTTTCAGTGCATAGGACTGGTGAATAGGAGGTAATGGTGCTCTACGGAGTGAAAAAAAGGCTCTCTAGGCGGGCACAATATGGAGTGGGATGGGAGGGGTGTGGAAATGCTTCAGGTTAAACCTTAAGTTTGGAATATTCTAAAGCATTTTTATTGACATGTCAAATCTTTGTTTTCAATAATTCATATAGATGAGCTTGATTTTATCTTCCATATATTGAAGTTTTCTTTATAGGCTATGGAATATTTTGGAGTTTTTTCTTTTTCTTAAGATTACTTTGTTTTCTGGCATATCTTTTCGCAAATTTACGAATAAATCCTTTGAAAAACGTGATATGCAATTTAAGCAATTTTTTTCACAGACATAACTTTTCTAAGTCATATAGATATTGTTAGCTAATTTTACCACTAATAAGAAATTGTCAACTATTTGCGTTTTTTTTTCTTTAGTGAGGGGGGCGCCTAGCGCCCCTTGATAAGCTTATGCGAATTACTTGGTGGTCTAGCGCCCCTTGAAACTCTATTCAAACAACAATGCGCGATCTTTTTTTAAATTTTTAACTATTAGGGATGCCCCTTTAAGGGCCTTAGGCCTTTAGAGCTTCTTGTCCCGGCTAGCCACAACTGCCAAGGTCTCCTCCATGGCCTTCTTGGAGTCTTTAAGCACCTCTTCCTTCTTTGCGCTTATCTCCTTTTTTACCACCTCGTCTTTTATGCTATCCAGGTTCACGTCCACCGAGAGCATGGCGGCCCTGGCCGCGGACTCCAAAAGGATGCACGCCACGGCGCAGTCGTTTACCACCCCACCGTTTCCAATTTCAGAGAGGCGTTTGTTGTGTAAAAGGAGATCCCTCGCCTTTTGGGATATCTTCAAAGGGACGGTCGCGGCGAGGATGGTGTTTTTGTCGATTTCCTCCCTGCGCTTGGATTTTTCATCCTCAGTCGCCCGGGGGAGCCTATAGGCCAAAAGCAGCGAGTCAAAGGCCTGCATGTCAGCGAGGGTGAGGCGCTTGATCTCCTCTATGCCCTCCACCATCTCTTTGAGGATGGCGCTCACCTCAGGCGCCCTATCCTCGTAGCCGGGTTTACCTATGGTGAGGTTGGCCACCATGGCTCCCATGGACGAGCCTAAGGTGGCCGAGATGGCCGAGACGCTTCCGCCTCCCGGGACGTGGCTCTTGGAGGAGGCCAGATCCAGGATCTCGGTCAAGGGTTTGTTGTAGAAGACTTCATAGTTGGTGTTCATGGCGTGTTCCCTATCTCCCATAATAGCCGTTAATTCTTGGCTTTTCCATTCTGCAAGTCAATCGCCTTCATGAGGTTTTTGATTAGGAGCATGACGGTGAGCGACCCCACCCCGCCCGGGACCGGGGTGAGGAAGGATACCACCTCGCTAGCCTCTTTCTCCACGTCACCCGTGAGTTTACCGTCCGGAAGGACGCTTATGCCCGCGTCTATCACAATTTGGCCTTCATGGAGCATGTCGGCCTTCACGAGTCCGGCCTGGCCGGTGGCGGCCACCACAATGTCCGAGTTACTCAAGACCTCCTTGAGGTCCTTGGTCTTGGAGTGGCACACGGTGACGGTGGCGCTTCTTTTGATGAGGAGGACAGTCAAGGGGAGTCCCACGGTCTCCCCCCGGCCGATGATGGCCACGTTTTTGCCCTTCACATCCACGCTGGTGCTGTCGATCAAGGTGAGGCAGGACAAGGGGGTCACCGGAAGGAGGGCCTTGTCCAGTTTTCCCATCAAGAGGAGCCCCCGGTTGACCGGGGTTATGCCGTCCACGTCCTTGGTGGGAAGTATGGCCGAGCTCACCTTGTAGGCGTCCAAATGCTTGGGCAAAGGAAGCTCCAGCATGATTCCATGAATGGAGGGGTCCTCGTTTAAGGTGAGTATGGCGTCTATGATGTTCTCCTGGGGGATGTCCTGGTCGTAGACGTTGAGGGAGAAATTTATGCCCAGCGATTCGCAGGTCTTCTCCTTGGATAGGGCGTAGGCCTTGGAGGGGCCGTCCCATCCGGCTATCACCGTGGCGAGCATGGGCTGTGTGCCGCTCGCCTTGAGTTTACCCACCTCGGCGAGCACCTCTTCTTTAAACTTTGAAACGATTTCCTTGCTGGCTAGTATCTGGGCTGTCATGCTCTCTCCCTTAATAGGCTAGGCCTAGTCTTTGAGTTTATTGATGTGTGATTTATAGAAATATTAGCTGTTTTTGTAAAAAACGCTAAAATCGCCTATATAGGCTTATAATTATGAAGACACTAAACTTGGTATATATAGGCTTGTGTATAAAAGACAAAAAGATATTTAAAAAAACTAAGGGTTGTATACGAACAAGCCGAAAAAGGACATCTTGTCCGGGTCGCCCCCTAGGGAGAGTCCGCACTCCTTGGTGAGCTCACCTACGTCCACGCAGGCGCACTCCAAGGATCTAACCCTCTTCTGGGGGTACCTGCAGGGCTCATCCGTCTTGAAGGCGCAGTCCTTGCAGTATTTGCAGGGTCCGTAGCCGAAGACCGTACCGTTTCCTATCTTTGGGATAATCTCATCCACAATGGCAAAACACACGCGGTTTAAATCATTGGCCACCTTCATCATGGACTTCCAGTCCACGGTGAAGCGTAAGGGGCCTGAGACCTCAAAGAGGACGCCAGAGGAGTAGCCAAGGATCTCCTTGGCTATCTCCTCGGCGGTTCCTCCGTTGGGTGGACATGTCCAGGATTTCCCGTAGTTGCCGCAGAGGTTCTGCACGCAGAACTTGCGGTACTCGCTATTGAACTTGATAGCGTCCGTATAGATGCCACAAAGGGCTGAGACACCTAGGGCCTCTATGTCTTTGAGGATGTAGTCGTCTTTTATCAAGAGGATTTCCATTAGTCACCTCGGATTTAAGGAAGCCAATGTCCATTTTTAGCGCTTGAGAATCACTTACAATTGCCAAGAAATGCCTCTAGCTTAAGGATTAGGCGCTCTTTTCCACTTTCTTGGGTCGCGTCCAAAGGTAGGGAAGGGCCACGAAAAATGCGCCTCCCACGATGTTACCCAAGGTAACCGGTATCAAGTTCTTAATGAGAAAGCTTCCCCAGCTGGCGCTCAAGGTGATGCCGCTTTCTATCACCTCTTGGCTGCTACCTAAAAATAAGCCCAAAGGGATAAAGAACATGTTGGCCACACTGTGCTCCATGCCTAAGGCCACGAAGGCGGTGATGGGCGGCCACATCAATATGGCCTTGGACACACCGTCATCAGAGCTTAGGCTCATGAAGATGGCGAGGCAGACTAGCCAGTTGCAGACTATGCCGCGCACGAAGGCCGTTAAAAAGGGAAGGGCGCATTTGCCGTTTGCCAGGTTTACGGCGGTGGCGGCTAGGGGAAGGGTGCCGTCTGCGCCCTTGTCCAGAAGAACCTTGGACAGATAGATAAGAAAGGCCAAAAATATGGACCCAAGGAAGTTTCCCAAGTAGGAGATGGTGAGGTAGCGCCCGCAGGCGCTAGCTCGCCCACCTTCTGTGTAGGAGGCGCTCATGTACATGACGTCGCCCGTGAAAAGAGAGGCCCCGGCCATGAGCACCATGAGGAGTCCCACCGGAAACAAGAGGCCAAATAAGAGCTTGATGAGGTTTCCCATCTCCGGGTTTAGGTTACCTGTCACCCGTATGGAAAGGACCGCGCCGAATCCAATGTAGATTCCAGCGAGTAGGGCTAGGATAAAGTGCGCCCTAAAGCTCTGCTGGGACTTCGCGGTCCCAATGTTTATGACGGACTGGATTATTTCGCTTGAGTTCCTGGCCATCCTAGAAGAGCCCGTTAATCTTTCCGCTCTTGGTGTCCACGTCTATGCGGCGGTAGGCTGGGTTGGACGCCGTTCCCGGCATGAGGGAGATGTTCCCCACCACGGGCACCACGAACTCGGCACCGGCGTAGATGAGGGCGTCCCTCACGTAGAGCCTGAATCCCTTGGGCACGCCCTTGAGATTGGGGTCCCCGGAGAGGGAGAGATGGGTCTTCACCATGCAGAGCCCAAAGTTCTTGATCTTGTCATCGCTCTGGTAGAGCTTAAGCTTGGCTTCGGCTTCAGCCGAGTAGTCCACTCCGTCGGCCCCGTATATCTCTTTGGCCACCAGCTCGATTCTCTCCTTGAAGGGCATGGAGAGCGGGTAGAGCAGTTTGAAGTTGGTCTTCTCCTCACAGGCCTCTTTGACGGCGTGGGCTAGCTCTATGGCCCCTTCGCCTCCCTTTAGCCAGTGATCGGATACGGCCACCCTGGCTCCCGCCTGCTCGCAGCCCTTCCTGATGGCCTCTATCTCCTCTTTGGTGTCGCTTACGAAAGAGTTTATGCAGACAACCGGGCTGATTCCGGACTTCTTCACAATCTCCACGTGGTGTAAGAGATTCTCCATGCCTTTCTCCACCAAGGCTACGCTGGGCTTGGAGTACTCCTCCGGAAGGGGATTTCCGGGCTTGGGCACCGGGGCCCCTCCGTGGCACTTGAGCGCCCTCACGGTCGCCACCACCACCGCGGCGTTGGGTATCAAGCCGCTGTAGCGGCACTTGAGGTTCCAGAACTTCTCAAATCCAATGTCCGCCGCGAAGCCTGACTCGGTCACGTGGTAGTCCACCAGCTTCAAGGCCAGCCTATCCGCTATGATGGAGCTCTGGCCAATGGCTATGTTGGCGAAGGGTCCGGCGTGGACGAAGCAGGCCTGGCCCTCTATGGTCTGGAGGAGGTTGGGCTTCAAGGCCTCCACCATCCAGGCGGTCATGGCGCCTCCCACCTCCAAGTCGTCCGCGGTTATGCTCCTCCCGCACTTGTCATAGGCCAAGACAATCTGCCCGATCCTCTTCCTTAGATCCGCGAGATCGGTAGCAAGTGCCAGTATGGCCATGATTTCCGAGCTCACGGCAATCCCAAACTTGGACTGCATTAAAAATCCGTCGCTCTTTCCGCCCAGGCCAATTATGATGTTCCTGAGGCACTGGGCCGCGAAGTCCATCACGAACCCGAACTCCACCCTGTTGGGGTCTATGTCCAGGCGCTTAAGGCCCCTGGACTTCAAGAACTCGTCCGTGTTGTTCTGTTCGTGCTGCATGCGGGAGTTTAAGGCGACCATCCCTAGGTTATGGGCGTTCATGATGGCGTTGATGTCGCCTGTGAGCCCTAAGGAGAATGGCGTGAGCGGCAGGCACTGGCTCATGCCGCCTCCGGCGGCTGAGCCCTTGATGTTCATGGTGGGCCCGCCCGAGGGCTGGCGGATGGCCGCGGCCACTTTCAAGCCGATGCGTCCCATGCCCTGGACCAGTCCCAGGATGGTGGTGGACTTTCCCTCGCCTAAGGGCGTGGGTGTTATGGCTGTTACGTCTATGTATTTCCCGTCCGGCTTGTCCTTTAGCCTCTCGAGGGCCAGGGCGTGATCGATTTTCGCCACGTAATGCCCGTAGGGCAGAATCTCTTCGTCAAGAAGTCCCAGGCCCTGGGCCAGGGTGGTGATTTTTGTGAGGAATGGTTCAGCGGCCGCGGCTATCTCGTAGTCTTTGGCGCCTTTGGCGGTATAGTCCTGCCATTTGATGCTCATAGAGGTCTCTCCCTTTATTTTTGTATAATTTTTTATTTCTTATCTTAATCATCTTTGACTTGCGACAGATTAGAAATTTACAAAGCCCGCGTCAAGCAAGTTAAAACGCATAAATGGCACAAACATTTAGATAATTTATGTTTTGTGAAATTGTTTGAATTTTTATCTCCAAAGTGCAC
>JAITJT010000276.1 GCA_031278795.1 Deltaproteobacteria bacterium
TAAATAAAAATATATGATTGTTATTATTAATATCTATTATTATGCAGTATTAACTTTATTACACCATAATATTTTTTTTTAATCCTAAAGGCCCATAACAATTTTTTTTAGGCTAATCACACTGTGATTTCCATAATTTCACAGAGCCTGCTTAAGTTGTGTGAGCGGTTTTTGGGGAAAAAAAAGAGCGAAGAGCTCTTTTCAGGCCTCCTGAATGCTTTCAAACGATAAGAATGCTTATTTTGCTTTCCGCGGTGGGGCTTTTTTAGCGTTCTTGGAAATGATCTTAGGAGATTTTTCCTCAGGCTAAGCTATCTTGCCTCTCGCCTCCCTCGCTAAAATCACAGTGAAAAACATAGTAAAAACGGCCAAAAAAGTGCGCAAGGTGCCAAAAAAAAGCCGATAGCCCTGTTTTTTTGGGCCATCGGCTTTTCGTTAAGGATTCCAAGATTTTGGTAGCGGGGCTTGGATTTGAACCAAGGTCCTTCGGGTTATGAGCCCGACGAGCTACCAGACTGCTCCACCCCGCGACAACGATTCATAATTATATAGGTTTTTATTTTATTGTCAACTATTTATCGCCTGCTCGTTAAATACCATTTATGTGTATATGATTCATTTTATATTAAATATTGCATAATATTTTCTAACTAAAGAATTTTTTTTTAAACGCAGCTAGAAATGTCCACGGATTTCTCAATTTAGCATAGAGATATAAGTGTTCTAGGGGTCTTTTCTTTTTTCCCTCCGTAAATCTTGGAGTTTTTCTGGGAGCTCTTATGGGAGAGCTTATTTGAGCGCATATTTGTACGCATAAATTGATATTTAGTTGCATATGTTGGATAAGCTTTAACAAAGGCTAAAGATTGCCTCTCTTAAGTGAACATGAGCTTAAGTACGCTTTTGAGGCGATGGGTGAAGGTATGGGAGGAAATAACCCTTTCCCTGGCCCTTTGGCCCATGGCGTACGCCTCGTCTGGGTTTTTCAGATAGTGCTCTATTTGCTCAGGGAGTGACTCCGGTTCCTGTGATACGGCCATTTCGCCACTTTCGAAGAGCCCGGGGAGTAGCGGTCTTTGGTCTATTATCTGGAAGCCCCCAGAGGCGGCTATCTCAAAGGTGCGGGGGTTCACGAAATATGAGTCCGGGTTGTAGGAGGGGCCCGGGCCCGAGTGAATGTTTAGGGATATTAGTGAGCCCGAGTAGATGCTAGCGGTCTCTAAGGTACTTACCCTCCGCCCCCCTTGAAAGAGGTGGGGGCCAATTAGAGGATCCTCTAGGCTCCAGCCGGAGCCGTAGATCTTGAAGTCTTGGGTCTTTTTTTGGCTTTTTTTCCAGTAATCCTCTATGAGCTTGGAAAATATCACCCGCCTATTGGGGTAGCCGGCCCCCATGAAGGAGAGTTGGGAGCGAAAGCCCTCCGGTGTAGTCTGGGGCCTAAAAAAGTCCGGGTCAGCCGCGGGTGGGAGGTAGTGGGCCTTCCTCACACCTAGGTTTTGGAGCTCTTTTTCAATGAAGGGGCCCTGGATATGAAAGAAGCAGTCATAGAGGGGAGAAAGGTTTCTGGCGTAGGTGAAGATCTTTAGATCCTCCACAAACCAGAAGGCGAAGGGGAGCTTGGGAAAGCGGTCCCGCAAGCTTACTAGGTTGGGAGGGTCCAGTGGTGCCTGGGCAATGGCCAGGAAGAGATCCGGAGAAAACTCCGTGATTTCCTTGGCTATCTGCTCCAAGGCCTGGAGAAAGAGCCTCTCCAGGCCCTTTGGCTCCAAGCTGGAGCTCTGATTTTCAGGGCTAGGGCCTCTCTTCAAGGACCGCTCCAGCTCTATTAGGCTCTCTGGCCATTCTATGAGTCTTGAGCGCAGCTTTAAGCCTTCGGCCGCCTTGTGTAGGAAGCCTCCTAAAGATAGCGAGCCCCCTGAGAGAGGGGGGACTATGAGGAGGGAAAGATCCGCAAAATCCTTGGGCATGGCCCTTGGAGCTTCCAAGAGGCGGGCCTTTAGGGCCTCAAAGATCCAGGGGTTACGTCTCAGGCTGGGCTTGTGGCTTATGAGGGGGATATTAGAGTCCGCTATTGGGAGTTTGTCGCTTAGCTGGAAAGGGCACAGGAGCTGGAAGCTTTTGTTTTTAATTTCATTTCCAAGCTTAAGCGCCCCAAAAAAAGCCCTCGCCACCCCGGGGGAGGGTTCGAGGGCGTAAATTTGCTTGGTTTTTTTAAGGAGGGCCTTCACCAGGGCCGGGCTTCCCAGGCCGTAGAGCATGACAGCTTGTGGGGATTTGGGGAGGCTTTTAAGCTGATTCAAGGCATCCAAGAATGGGGCGCGCCTGGAGTCTTGGGACTGGCCACGAACCACCAGAACCGTCTCCCCGTCCTGGGCTGTGAGGGTTTCCACCTTAGTATGGAAGATGTCCGGGCCAAGAAGCCACTCTAGAACCTTTCCTTGGGAAAGGTGTTTAAGCTCGTCTGTAGCCTCATCCAAAAAATTGCTCATGTTTTATCTTAGTGGAGAGGCCGCTGTGCCCTAGAGGCCCCTGGAGGCCGCTGTGAGCTTTCCCAAGGGGGTGTCATGGAAGTCGTCCTGGGTGTTTCCGTCCTGGATAATCTTTAAGAGCCTCTTGGAGTCTAGATCCGTTTCTATCATGTTGGCCAGGGTCTCGATGTCCTCGTCTCTAAGTTTCCAGTAGTCCACGCTGTTGACATCCTCAAGCCCTGCCCAGCGCATGATGGCCTCAAGTCCGGCTGAGCTCTCGAAGACCCCGTGGAGGTAGGATCCAGCCACCTGGTTGTCGTTCGATATGGCCCCGTCCTTCTCGCCGCTCTTCTTCTCCAAAAATGGCTTGTCCAGGTCTTTACCCTTGGTGACACCCGCGTGGATCTCATAGCCCTTCACCGGGGCATCCTCTAAGGTCAAGGTGGCCTCCACGTTGAGGAGCTGTTTCTCGGGTTCCAAGGTGGTCTCCAGATCCAGAAGTCCCAAAGCCGGGCTGGAGCCTGGCTTGGACTCGTAGCCCAAGGGGTCGTGCACCACCTTTCCCAGCATCTGGTAGCCCCCGCAGATGCCCATGACCTTTCCACCGTAGCGGAGGTGGGTCTTCAGTTTAAGGTCCCAGCCCTCGTCTAGGAGGTATTTTAAATCCGTGCGCACGCTCTTGGAGCCGGCCAGGATTATGAGGTCCGCCGGAGGTATGGGCTCGCCCTTCCTCACGAAGGTCACCTCGGCCTGGGGGTGCATGCGCAAGGGGTCGAAATCCGTGTGGTTACTTATCCTGGGCGTCACCGGCACCACAATCTTCAGGGTCTTTCCCAGCTTTTCCCCCTGGCGGCGGTCGATTGCGTCCTCAGCCTCCAGATGGAAGCCCATGAGGTAGGGAAGCACCCCCAGAACCGGCTTTCCGGTGTAGTTCTCCAGCCACCTGAGCCCCGGGGTCAAGATGTCCGGGTCTCCCCTGAACTTGTTGATGATGAAGCCCTTGATGCGGTTCTGCTCGCTAGGGGAGAGCACCATGCAGGTGCCCGCCAGGTGCGCGAATACTCCCCCGCGGTCTATGTCCGCCACCAATATAACCGGGGCGTCTATTTCCTCGGCGAAGCCCATGTTGGCTATGTCGCCTTCCCTCAGGTTGATTTCCGCGGGAGATCCCGCCCCCTCTATGACCATGTACTCGTACTTGGAGGCCAGGCGGTGGTAGGACTCCATGACGTACTTGAGGGCCGTGGGCTTGTAGCCGTGGTAGGCCTTGGCCTCCATGTCGGTTAGCGCCCTTCCCTGGATGATGACCTGGGAACCGGTCTCGGAGTTGGGTTTGAGGAGCACCGGGTTCATGTCGCTCACCGGCTTGAGCTTGGCCGCCTGGGCCTGCACGGCCTGGGCCCGGCCTATCTCACCGCTGTCCACGGTCACGGCGCTGTTGAGCGCCATATTTTGGGGTTTGAAAGGGGCTACGGAGTATCCCTTGTTAACTAGCCAGCGGCAGATGCCGGTGGCGATGGTGCTTTTGCCCGAATCGGATGTGCAGCCTTGAACCATTATCGATGGCATTAGATTTCTCTTAAGGTGAGGCCCCAAAGAGGATCTTGCTCTCGCGAGACCCTCCGCCTCTGGTGAAAAGGCCCTCAGAGCAAAATTGGAGCGGGGCCCTTGAATTCAAGGGCTTTTGTCCTTTAGGGCGCAAGCGGTGTGAAAATTTTAGATTGAAGCGCGATGCGCAATTCCATGGATAAAAAAAAGTGAAAATATAAGAGTGCAAAGATAAGAGTGAAATTAGAATCTTGTGAAAGCTATGATGATTTTGTTTTTTTCTCTTATAGCTTATGAGCTGTTTAATATTTATAAAGATGCCTTAGATGAGTTAGCTGCCTTACATGTC
>JAITJT010000273.1 GCA_031278795.1 Deltaproteobacteria bacterium
TTTTAAATATTTATAAATTATAAAATACCTCCTGAAAAATATTTTTCCAAAAATTCCTTTTCTTTTTTTATGGCTAAAATTAAAAAGATTAGTTGTGAAGCCGCTCACAGATGAAAATAACCAATTAAATAATCGAATTGTTGTTAGAAAAATTTTTCCCCTATACATAAGTAATTTTTATTTTGATAATTTGTATGTTATGTAAGTCTATATGTACACTTTTTAACAAAGTTTATTTTGATATAACCTTAAATTATCTAGCCAAAAGCCCGGATCCGAGCCCCTTTTTTTAAAAATTAAGCCAAACATATCCAAGCAAATTTTATATCAGGTCTTCGATAAATTAGCCCGCTATTAGCCAGCTATTAACACGTTATTACCTAGCTTATAATCTCGACTAAATATCACTGATTAGCCGCCGCTGTTTACATATTAGGCATCTTTAAAATCTTCGCGCTCTACTTAAAGAGCCACCTGCCAAAGCGCCTACGCCAAAGGGCTTTCCCTTGACAGCGCCGGGGTGCCGTGCTATAGAGGGCTGTGCCCCTTGCCTCATGGAAAACCGTATTGGAGCGCCACTTTTTTTATTTCTGTCTGGAAGAGCGCTTCAGGCTTCTTTAGCGCTTCTTGGTTCTTCTAGGCTTCTTGGTTCTTCTAGGCTTCTTGGTTCTTCTAGGCTTCTTGGTTCTTCAGCTCTTCTTGGTTTTTGGGGCATAAACACGATAGTTATTTCTCCCGCCACCCCGGCGCCCAGGCGGGCTTTTTTTTCGTTTTTTTAACGCTGGCGCCGCGGATTGTGACACATGTCCGATAATTTTCTGGCCATCATAGATTACAAGGCAGGCAACCAGACCAGCGTCCATAGGGCCTTGAAGCATCTCTCCATCCCGGCAGAGGTCACCGCGAGCCCTAAGCGCCTCAAGGACGCGGCGGGTATAGTATTCCCCGGAGTGGGCGCTGCCGGTCAGGCCATGGCGGCCTTAAAAGAGGGCGGCCTCGATGAGACCATCAAGGATCTAATCGGCTTGGGCCTCCCTTTCTTGGGCATATGCCTGGGCTGCCAGATAATGCTGGACTACAGCGAGGAAAACGACACTAATACCTTGAGTATCTTTCCCGGAAAGGTCATCCGCTTTGATAAAGGGCTTAGCGACGAGGCTGGAGTGCCTATCCGCATCCCCCACATGGGCTGGAACACCCTAAAAGTGGAAAAGGACTCACCGTTATTTGCGGGGATTCCCCCTTTAAGTCAGTTTTATTTCGTCCACAGCTACTACCCGGACCCGGAGCCAAAGTATATCCTGGCCAAGACTTACCACGGCAAGGAGTTCTGCTCGGTGTTCGGGAGGGACGGAGCCTGGGCCGTGCAGTTCCATCCGGAGAAGAGCGGAGCCCCCGGGCTTTCCATGCTCTCCAATTTCTACCGCTATTCCATTGATAAGGCCCAGAGGGGATAGATTGCCAGATAGGCTCAGTGGAGCTAAGAGGCAGCCTAGAGAAAAAAAGAGGATAAAGAGCCCTAAGGGAAGAGTAACAAACAAAATGCTCAGCAAAAGACTCATACCCTGCCTGGATGTGCGCGACGGACTGCTCACCAAGGGCATAAAGTTCAAGGACAACCAGAACCTAGGCGATCCAGTGGAGGCGGCCAGGCGCTACTACGAGGCCGGGGCGGACGAGATAGTCTTCTATGACATAACGGCCTCGGCTGAGGGCAGATCCGTCTTCCTCACCGTGGTGGAGAAGGTGGCCGAGGCTATCTTCATCCCCTTTAGCGTAGGAGGCGGCATATCCACGGTGGCTCGCATGCGGGACGTGCTTTTAGCCGGAGCCGAGAAGGTCTCTCTAAACTCAGCGGCGGTGAGGAACCCCTCCCTCATATCCGATGGGGCCCTGGCCTTTGGGTCCCAGGCGGTGGTCCTGGGCTTAGATGCCAAGAAGGTGGAGAAGACCAAAGACATCCCCTCGGGTTATGAGGTGGTGGTGGACGGTGGGCGCACGCCCACCGGTAAATGCGCCCTAAAATGGGCCCTAGAGGCCCAATCCTTAGGGATTGGGGAAATCTGCCTCAATTCCATTGACGCTGACGGCACCAAGGACGGCTATGAGCTGAACCTAACCAGACTCATCTCCGAGCACGTGGAGGTGCCGGTGATTGCCTCGGGTGGCGCCGGGGAGCCTAGGCACCTACTAGATGCCTTGACCCAGGGGCTGGCCTCCGCCGCCCTCTTCGCGTCCATTGTCCACTACAATGAGTACACCATTTCCGATCTGAAACAATATCTCCACTCCCACCACTGCCCGGTGAGACTATTATCTTGATCTAGGGGCACAGGGGCTTATGCTTCCCATACTCATTCTTCAGACGGGAATGATTCCCGGCCGCTACGGCATAACCCGCAGCTTCTCGGAGCTCTTCCTGCGGGAGGGGGACATGGACCCTTCGCGCTCCCTTATCCTGGATGCGACCAAGAGGGCCCTTCCCAAGGATATTAGCCCCTACGGCGGCTTCATCGTGACCGGGTCGCTCGCCATGGTGACTTCAGAGCACCTCTGGAGCCAAAGGCTGGGGGACTTCCTCCGGAGGCTCGTTTTGGAGGAGAGGCCCTTACTAGCTGTCTGCTACGGCCACCAGCTCTTGGCGCATGCCTTAGGAGGTAGGGTTGACTACCATCCCTTGGGGAAAGAGCAAGGGACGCATACCATTACTTTATCTGATGAGGCTTTAGAGCACCCTTACCTCAAGGGCCTTCCCCAAAGCTTTCCAGCCAACCTCTCCCACAGCCAGGCTGTCCTGGAGCCCCCTTCTGGCTCCAAGGTCCTGGGGAGCTCCCAGCATGACCCCTTCCAGATAATCTCTTACGGGCCCAAGGCCCTAAGCCTCCAGTTCCACCCGGAGTTTAACCGTGAGACCATGCTGGCCTTCGCCCGGCCCAACCTACCTGACCCTCCAAATTTAGCCTCCCTAAAGCCAAGATCCCATAAAAAGAGCTCAAAGGTAAATCTTGGTCTACCCATAGTGGAGACACCCGAGGCCAGATCCATTCTGCAGGGTTTCGTGGCCGGATTGGGGGCCTCGCCTGGGGCCTCTCTTGGCGGCCCGGAGGGCCTTTTTCCCCTAAGCGGAACCGGCCGCTAAAAAAAAATTTGCCAAAATTGCCCAGCCGCCTCATTTTTTTCTTGCAATTCTTTTTTTTAGGGTGTAATAATGGTGACTATCTGTCCCAGCATAGAGCCATCGAGTCAGTATGACCCAAAGCCGAGCTAGAGACAAAATCACATAGGAAAGCGCTTTTTTTTCTTATGAAAAAAGCCTCTAGCACGATGCTTGACCCCCTTAACTCAAAGGTCTCCGGCGATAGTCTTCACATGTTGCAGGAGATGGGCACTTTGAGCGGGGGTAATCGAACGTTCGGACGGATATGCCAAAACTTCTTCAAATCCTCAAGGTTCTAATGCCGATATCATCCTGGTAAACCCTTGCGCATTTTAAAAAGTTTTTTCATCGCGTTCCCGCTCTTGAGAGCGGGAATGAGCTTCATTCATTCTTTTTTTTTCATGAACGCTCGCGAGTTTTTTTTCGCTAGCTAAAATTTCTTTCTACACCCATCACCATTAACCTGGGGGTGGGCACATCATGGAGATGTGAGACAATGAAAACAACGATTTATGTTGGAAATTTACCTTTCAGTTCCACTCAGGCGGAAATCACCGATCTTTTCGGCAAGTATGGAACCGTCAACTCAGTTAACGTGATCAGCGACAAAGAGACCGGTCGCCCCAGAGGCTTCGCCTTTGTGGAGATGGCCGACCCCGAGGCCGCTGTGAAGGCCATTGAGTCCCTAAACGGTACCGAACTTGGCGGACGCTCGCTCAGGGTCAACGAGGCTAAAAACCGAGAAGACCGCGGCGGAAACAGAGGCGGTGCCGGCTATCGCCGCAACGACTAGCCGCCCGAGAGGAAAGGTAGGTTTCGGATTGCGGCTTATGGAAACAGCACGCTTTTTCGCGGACAATCCCTAAGCCGCTCTTTTTCCAAATCATGCCGGGTCCCTCCGATCATTGGAGGGCCCCTAGAAGAGGTCTAATTCAGCCTTTGGTTTTTTTGAGGTGGCCTAAAGAATCTTTCGCTCTACACTTTATATTTCACAATTGAAACTTCTGGTTTTGAAGGAACGGAAGGCTTTGCCTTAAGGGAATCCTGCCTGATTGCTACGGCACACTCGAGACCACAGCTCAAAAAGACCTGTTTTCTTTTTCGCTGCATTCTATCTCGCCGCTTAAGGATCTTCACCCGCTCTTTATGGGAGAAGATGACTTTTTCCCCTCCAGTCCACAAACCCCAAATTTCACGTCCCCTGGGTCTTAGCCCTAGGAGCCCGGTCTCCTAAAGCTTTTCGCCGGGCGGACCATTGTGAACTTTTGTGGGAGGCCCATTCGCCTCCACGGGCGCATACCTCTTTATCCCCTTCAAACCAAATCCTAATCGGCCCTCTTCCATGAGGCCGCCTCTAGGGTTCTACTCTGAGCTATTGGCCCAGAAAGGGCTTTTTAAGGGCTTGTCCTTGGGACTATCCATTCTGGATTACTCCCTTGGGTTGACCCTAGGGCTCTCGCTTTATACGAGGCTCCCCTAAAAAGTCCCCTAACACAAGGGCCAGAAAGGCCCCAAGAGAACTCTAAGGCAGCCGTAGGCGAGAGACTTAACCTCCCTTTCCAATGAAACAATACGCCCGCGCGAGGATGTTTTTTTTCGGCATCTTAAGCAACCGCGTGACGCGTTATATACACCATAACCGGAACTAATCCGTAACAAACCCTTTCAAAGTGCCACTCAGGCATGATGCCGAAAAAATATCCGAACACTTTCGGATTTTCACGTTTTTTACCGCGCCCTAGGCGCTAACCATTGAACCGATAGCCCTCTATTCAGGCATCCCTGGAAAAAGGGCTTTTTCATCATAAGCCTTTTTCGCAGGCAGTTAGAGGCCTCTGAAGGCAGCCTGCGATCCCTTGAGGGGATTAGGCCCCATCTGCTTTATCCCCTTGAGAGGAAGCCTTCCGGCGCCTTAATTCTACTTCCAAGGCGTTGGAGAAAGATTTTTAAGCATTGAAAACGTTATTCGTTGGGAATCTTCCCTTTTCCTCAAGCCAGGCAGACATTACCGAGCTGTTCGCACAGCACGGAACTGTCAATCTAGTCACCATGATCGTCCACAAGGAGTCGGGGCGCCCCAGGGGCTTCTGCTTTGTAGAGATGGACGACGATGGAGCCCAGGAGGCCATCACGGCCTTGAACGGCACTGAGTTCGGTGGGCGCAAGCTCAAAGTTGAATTCAGGTACCGGGACCTCAACCCGAGCGACGCCAGGTACCAGCCGAGTCCGCAGACCCAAAGCTGAGGGGAGCTACCCTCCGCCCTAAGCGAGGTAGAGTTAGATCCGTAGAAATATCTCTTCCTTTCTTCAAAGATAAACCTTAAGCCCCTCGATTCCTTTCGGGGGGCTTTTTTTTCTGACCTGTACAATTCCGCTGGCATTCGCGAATTTTTACGAAATTTTGTGAAATTTTACGATGTTTATAAGTTTTGTGGTTTTTGTGTTTTTTTTCCTAAATTTTGTGAAATTCGCGCGCTTATCTTGGAGGCTCAATATCTTTTCGCTTGGAGCTAGATTCTTTTTTCGCTTGGAGGGCTTATCTTTTTTCACCTTTGGATTTCCCCTTGGCTGGGGCGATCTTTTTTTCTTTCGATGAGTCTTTCTTTAAAAAAACCTTAAACCTGCGCGGACGCGCATGGGGACATTCTTCAGTGGACCAATTATCCACCCCAAATTTAGCTTCCAGGCATAATCCATCCCGGACCCGTAAATAATAGCCAACCAAAAAGATTTAGCCGCCAAATTATTAAGCTCACACGTAGATTTAGCTCACTTGGCCCCAAAGTGGCTTAGCTTTACGGGATAATTCCCGCGTTCCAGGCCAAGGCCAGGGGCCCTTAGATTGAGGGAGCCTCAGCACTATGAGATGAGATACCCGCCTTTCTCGCCAAATCCCGCGAGCCTGGCGGGCTATCAAAAATGCGCAAAGGGGCAAAAAACTTGCCAGCATTATCAAAGTGAGATATCATTAGCTAACTAATTAGGGGCAAGGCCAGGCATCGAGCGTTAGACTCGGGCCAGGGTTTTGTACCCACATAGGGTATAATTTACCCAAAATATATCAATATGAGGTTGCTAATGTCTGAAGCGCCTTTGAAGGTTGAACAAGTACCCCCCAATCAGGAAAACGACGGCAAGTATCTCACCTTCCAGCTGGCGGGTGAGGGCTATGGAATCGGTATTCTCAAGGTTCGGGAGATCATAGGCATGCTGCCCGTGACCCCGGTGCCCCAGACCCCGATGTTCCTCAAAGGGGTGATAAACCTCCGCGGGCAGGTGATACCGGTCGTGGATCTGCGCTTGAAGTTCAATCTCCCGGAAGAGGAGTACACCGAGCGCACCAGCATAATCGTGGTGGAGGTCAAGGGCCTCACCGGTAACATTCCCATAGGCATAGTGGTGGACACTGTCTCGGAGGTCATCAACATACAGGCCCATGAGATCGAGCCAGCCCCGGCCTTTGGCTCGACCATTGACATGAACTTCATCCTAGGCATGGCCAAGACCTCGGACGGGGTCAAGATACTCCTCAACATAGACCTGGTTCTCTCAGCCGAGGAGCTGGGGGCCATGTGAGTGCTCCCCTCTGTTTGAGGGGTGATCTTCCAATATTTAGGCCATATTTAGCTCATATTTAGCCCATCTTTATAGCTTTTTGAGCTTATTATCAAAGGCCCAAATGACCAATTTAAACGGCTAAAGCTATTAACCAAAGCATTTTGCGGCGCGCTCTTCTTACATATAAGCCCCTTGCCGCCAAAAAAGACCCCCAAAGGGATTTCTCTAATAACAAGCCTTTTCCAAACATGCCCTCATCTTAAAGTTTTAAGCAAAAACCTAAAGTTTCATAATATGGAGTATCGATGCCCGTAAACGTCCCCCTGAAAAAGATTTCCACACTGTTTTCCCTCTTCTCTGTAGTTATGCTGGTAATATTCACTAGCTGCGCGCCCAAGTACGAGTACAAGGCCATCCCGGTGAGGGCCATGAGCGCCTATCCTGGCCAGGCGAGTGGTCCCGGGGTACAGGCCGGGGCCGTGGCCTTCTATGATTCCAGCGAGCTCAAGGAGCTCTTTGGCTTCGACCTCAAGAAGGCCGGGGTGGTGCCGGTGCAGGTGAGCCTAAAAAACACTGGTACCAAAGCCCTCTCCATTGAGCCCGGGAGCACCTTGGTGGACAGCCAGGGTAACACCTGGGAGCTTCTTCCCTCCTCGGTGGTCTTTGACCGCATCGACAAATACACCTCAGGCGGTCTCTCCATGGACGAGGGCGCCAAGCGCACGGCCCTCTGGGGCCTGGCCGGAGCCGTGGTGGGCGCGGCCGTGGGGGTGGTCAGCGGAACCAACGTGGGATCCGCCGCCGGAAAGGGCGCCGCGGCTGGAGCCGCGGCGGGTGCATCGTCTGCCATCTTGGGCTTAGGTAACCAAGACGACACCGCGGACGCCGTGGTGAGGGACTTCTCATCGAGGTCCATCCAACAGTCCACCATCCAACCCGGGGACGAGGCTCACGGATTTTTATACTTTCCAGCCGAGAGCAAAGAGCCCAGGACCCTCAACCTGAAGGTATCGGAGGGCGCTAGCCCCCAGACCTTGAAGCTTGACCTCTGAGACTGATAAGGGCCTAAGAGCCACGGAACTTGAAAGCTCCCCGATCTCCTCCAACATCTGGGGAAGATCGGGGCGTTTTTTTATCCGTTACCTCGCCAGGCGCCTCAACCAGGCCGCCTGGATAGGAAGGGTCTTGGGCCTAGCCTTTAGGGACCTCAAAAGCGCCGGTAACCGCCGCAGGCTCATCTGGCAGCTAGTCTTGCAGCAGATAGCCAGATCCTTTGGCACCAGCATCTGGCCGGTGAGCTTTCTAGGATTCGCCACGGGACTGCTTTGGGCTATCATCTGGTTCAACCTCCTCCAAAACATTGGAGGCGTTGACTCCTTCATCTCGGTTTTGGTCTTGGTGCAGTTCCAGGAGATCTCTCCCTTTATAACCTTCATGGTGGCTCTCGCCACCTACATGGGGCCAATGATTCTGGAGCTCATCTTGATGAAGAGCACCGGACAGTTCGATAGCCTGGTGACCATGGGCATACCTCCGGCCCATCTCTTGGCCTGGCCGCGGGTGGTGGGGCCTGTATTGGCCTTTCCCTTGCTTTTGACCGTCACCAACTTCGCTGTGGTGGTGGGGGCCCTCTCCGGGGCCTATCTCATGGTGGAGTATCCGGTCACGGACTTCATCTATGAGCTCTATCAAAAGGTGAAGGTCTTCAAGGTCTTTAAGCTTTTGCTCCAAAGCGTTCTCATGGCCTTCACCATGTGTTTCTTCTGCCTCTACAGCGCCTGGCAGTACGACGCCAGGGACCTCTCCGAGGCCCCTCAGGCCCTGCGCCGCGGCATCATAGAGGCCAGCGTATTCTCCGCCCTGGTGGGCATATTGGTGACGGTATTCTATGCCTGATTTTGAAGACGATAAAAAGCCCCAAGACAATGAGGAGCGCCATCCCTTCCTGGACCTCTGGGGTAATGAGAAGAGCCCTCCGGTGCTCATCCTAGACGACCTCAAGGTGCCCGACGAGGGAGGGGTAATGTACGGCCCCCTCAACATGACTCTGGGAAATAACGAGACCGCCTTGGTCCAGGTGGACAACCCCAGCCTCATCGCCAACATCCTGAGGGCCGTTCTGGCCCTCAGGAAGCCCCCCCAGGGGGATGTCTACTTCCTCATGCGGAAGATGGACATACGCCAGGACCTACTCACCCGCTCAAGGATCTACAGGCAGATGGGCCTGGTGGTGGAGCTGGTGTCGCTTTTAAGCGACCTTAGCGCCGCGGCCAATCTCATGACCTTTCTCCTCTACCACCGCCCGGAGGACCACTCCATCCTCCAGAGGCGGGCCGAGGGCATCCTGGCTGGCTTAGGTTTCACCAAAGCGCTCATGTGCGCGCCCACCCACCAGCTCAACAAGGCCTTCAAGACCCTGGGCCTGGTGGCCCTGGGCATCGCCAAGGAGCCACCAATTATCATATTGGAGAGACCCAAGCATTTTTTGGGGAGGATGTTCAGCCGCGCCTGGAACCTCCTCATAGAGGAGGCCAAAGCCAAGGGCACCGGGGTTCTGGTCTTGGCGCTCGCCACCGAGAACTACAAAGACCTCGACTTCGATACGCGCGTGGTGCTTAAACTTTAGAAAAAACCTAGGCGCAAAAGCATAGCTTATATAGGAGATGCGCTCTTATAGCTTAAAAACAAAGAAGCCTTAGGGAGTTTAAGATTTTAAGAGGAGCTAAGATAAGTTGCTAATATGGAAAGATAATTTACAAATCTAATATGAAAAGCTAATTTACAAAGCTAATAAAACAAAAGGCATTAAGAAGCTAATAAAACAAAAGGCATACAGAAGCTAATATAGGGCAAAACACTAATTAACTATAAATAAACAATAATTCAAAAGGCGTCATGATTCGCGCGCCCGAGATAAAACGCTGTGGTAGCACCCACCAAGTTCGCGGGGCAAAAAAAATGGATACTAGCGACGATTTCACAAAAAACGGAGGCTTGGACGACAACGGCTTTACGAAAGCCAGTCACCAGGGAGCACAGGCGATAGCCAATCACCGCAAACAGCGCCTTAGCGAGGAAGATGTACGGGTAACCGGCCACCAGAACATGATGGAGGCCCCTCCGCCCGAGGTCTACTCCACCCTGGAGCGCTCGACGGGCATAATACTGTTCGTGGTATTTGCCATACTCATACTTAGCGCCATCATAGTGGGCGCGGGAAGGGACTTCCTGCGCAACTATGACAACTTTTTCGTGGTCTTCCACGAGGGTTACGGGCTCCTCCCCGGGGTGAAGGTGCGCTTCAAGGGCATAGACATAGGCTCGGTCACCAAGGTGGAGCTCACGGACAACAACAAGATTAAGATGGAGCTGAGGGTCCTAGCCGAGTACAGCTCACGGGTTAAGGGGGACTCTCTCGCCACCATCAAGAGCCCCACCATCATAGGATCGGAGTATATCGAGATCCAGACGGGCTCGGCCGATAGCCTCCCCATACCCACGGGAGGGCAAATTCCGGCGACGGATCCCAGAACCGTGGATCAGGTCCTAAACGCCCTCCAGTGGGAGGACAAGCTCAACCAGTTCAACCAGATACTCGCGGATCTAAACTCGCTCACCTACCAGCTCCAGGACAAAAACGGGCCCATCATAGGAACCTTCAACAACCTAAACACCCTCTCAGCCCAGCTCTTAGACTCCAGCGGCACCCTGGGCTCCTTCCTCCACAAGGACGACATCTACGCGGAGATATTGGCCTCCGCCCAGGAGATAAGGAGAACGGCCGAGAGCCTAAATTTGGCGGCAGGGAACTTAGAGCGTGACGTACCCAAGATAACCAAGGGGGCGGGCACCATTATCCAGCAGGTGGAGTCGGGCACCCGCTCCATTCCGGAAATCTCCCGTGGCGCCAGGGAGGGCATTAGGGACGTGAACCAAGTCATTGACTCGGCCAAGCGCAACTTCCTCATCCGCATGAACCTCGCCCCGGAGACACCGCCCGAGGGCCTCACCCAGCCCATCAGGGGACGCTGATGCCAAAAAATAAAGAGCTATCTACCCAGGGCCCCAGGAGGCTCACAAGCTTCCTCTTAAGTACTCCCCTACTACTTTCACTCCTTGGGCTGTTTCTTTCAGGGTGCGGTCCCGTGCCTCCGGTGGATCCCTTCTACCTGGGCGAGGCCAAGAGCAATCTGTCCAGGGGCAACCACTGGTACCAGGTGGGCTGCTACCAGGAGGCCAACCGCTTCTTCGAGGCGAGCCTCATCAGCGCCCGCCTCTCGGACAACGTGCTCTACATAGTCATGAGCCTAAACGCCCAGGGGGCCACCTACCTGGCCCTAAAAGATCTCCCTAAGGCCGCCCAGGTCCTCAACGAGGCCATAGAGCTCACCACGGCCGAGCCTACGCAACCTGAGCTTCCGGCCCTTTTGGGTAACATGGGTACCCTCGCCTATCTAGCCGGGAGATTTGACGACGCCAGGGACTTCTGGAGGAGGGCCGCGGACGTCTCGGTGGAGAGGGGCCAAAGCGCGGGCACCTATCTCTCCAATCTGGCTAGAATGGAGTATGAAGAGGGAAACAGCGCTGAATTTGAAAGAAACCTGGAGCTAGCCAAGCTCACTTTAACGGACGAGTTGACCCCCAAGGCCGCCCGCTCGGACATCTTGAACCTCGCGGCCCTCCAGTCCATGGACAGAGGCGATCTAAGCGGGGCCCTCACCCTCCTGGAGGAGGCCACGGAGATTGATAGGGAACTGGAGAACCAGGCTGGCCTGGCCCAGGACCTGGAAACCCGCTACGTCATCCACCAAAGGGAGGGAAACCACGCCCTGGCCGCCCAGAGCCTGAGCCGGGCCTTCTACCTGAGGGCATCCCTAGGTGACACCAAAGCCCTCAAAAAAGACCTAGGGCTCCTAAGAGAGAGCAGCAAAGCCCACGGGCATCCGGAGAATCTCGCGCCCTTTGAGGCCATCGCCAAAAAACCCGCCCTCTTCGATCCTCTAAAGGAATATTGCCC
>JAITJT010000279.1 GCA_031278795.1 Deltaproteobacteria bacterium
CCCTTGGCTTAGGACGCATTGGCTTAGGATGCATTGGCTTAAGATTCAAGGGGCTTGATGACAGACGGGGGTTTTTCTCGCCTAAGTTTGAGGAGGCTCCAAACAAGGACGCTCGTTAAAACTATGGAGGCGCCCACCAAGGCGAATCCAGAGGGCCTTTCCCTGAGGAAGAGGAAGGCCCAGAAAGGGCTTAGGACAGGTTCAACCATGGTTATCACCACCAGCTCCAGCGAGCTCACGTAGGGGACGGCTATGGTGTAGAGGAAATAAGAAAGGCCCATCTGAAACACCCCGAGGGCCAGGAGCATGAGCATTCCCTTTAAATCCGGATAGGGGGCTCCTATAAAATACGCGCATATGATGAAGGTGAGAATGTTTCCTAAAATTATCGCCAGAGCCGGGGAATTGTGCTTTATGCGCCTGAGGCAGAGGGCCTGGGCCCCGAAAAAAAATCCGCTCACAAGTGCCAGGATGTTTCCCCAGAAACCGTGCCGGGTGAGCCCTCCTTGAAAGAAGAGTAACACCCCTCCAAATATTATAGCCATGAAGAGCCAGTCCAGTGGGCCTGTGCGCTCCTTTAGAAGGATTGGCGCAAGTATAGCTACCCATATGGGCGCTGTGAACTGCAAGGCCAAGGTGTTTGCGACGGTTGTTAGTTTCATGGCGGCGATGAAGCTAACCGAGAGAGAGGCGTAACACAGGGCCGCGAGCACGTGTACCTTGGTCATATCCCTAAAGGTGAGGGAGGGCATGAGAGAGTATATGGTAATACCAGCGATTATGGCCCTCATGGCGGCTATGGCCATGGGATTCCAGCTAATGCTCTTTATGAGCATGCCGGAGGTGCTCCAGAGCACTGCTGTCACGACCAGGATTAAGAGGGCGGCTTTTTTGGTGAGCATTATTTAGGTCCCCCAAAAAACGTGAAACGTTTTTTGGCAATGTTTTTTTCTTGGCTTTTTTAGAGTTTTTTTATTGGAGGAGATCTTTAAAGATCAATGTAAATTGAGGAATGGATCCTTTCCCAAGGGGCACATGGAGCAGGATGGATTTTTTGGGGAGCAGAAATGATGCCCACAAGCGACAATGAGGGCGTGATATTCATTGTAGAGCACGGCGTCTTTTGGAATGTTATCCATAAAGAAGCGCCTAATGGCCTCATAGGGGGGATTCCCGCTTATGAGGCCGTGGCGGCTAAGCAGTCGTCTTGTGTAGGTGTCCACCACGAAACTTGGGTAGTTGGCCGCGTAAAGCACGATGGAGTCCGCGGTCTCCGGGCCCACGCCCTTTACCCCCAGAAGGGTCTCCCTTAGCTCCTCCTCTGGAAGCTTTAAGATGTCTGGGTAGAGGCCTCCGGAACCCTTATCCAAGATAGCTTGGCAAAGAGAGGTGAGCCTCTTGGCTTTAACGTTAAAGTAGCCAGAGGGCTTAAGAGCCGAAAGAAGAACATCCTTCTGGGCGGATATTATCGCCTCCGGGGTGCTTAGGCCATTTTCCTTAAGGAGCTTAATTGCCTTCTCCACGTTCCTCCAGCTGGTGTTCTGGGTGAGCACCGCGCCCACCATCACCTCGAAGGGATTCTCCCCTGGCCACCAGTTTAGTTTCCCAAAATGTTTAAGGAGACGCCTGTAGATGTCCATGAGCCTCCCACGGGTTTTAGAATCCGTGGGAACCGCGAGGGAATCATGTACTCCTTCTCCCGCGGGTCGTGGGCTTGGCAGCCGTTTTAGCTGCGGTCTTGGCGGCCGCTTTGGCTCCGGGCTTGGGTCCAGGCTTGGCCCGGGTAGTGGGCTTGGCTTTTTCCGCGGCTTTGGGAGCGGCCTTGGGAGCGGCTTTCTCCTTGGTGGTTCTGGCTGTCTTGGCACTCTTGGCACTCCCTGTCTTGGAAACGCTGGCTTTGGTTGCCCTGGTAGCGGTAGCCTTCTTGGCGCTCTCCGCTGTCGCGGTCTTCTTGGCCCTTTCAGCTACTGTTTTAGCGGCCTTGGTGGCTAGGGCCCTAGTAGGCTTCTTCACTCCCCTCTCTGGAGTTGAGCTAAGCTTGGCTGTAGTAGTATCCGCACCATCTTTGGATTTTACACCTCTCTTGGTGAGAGCAGGCTTTAGCTTCTTAGCTTCCTTGGCGTCCGATAAGAGGGCGGCACTTTGGGCCTTTTCCATGGCCTTGGCCTTCAAGGTTCTGACCTTGGTCTTGGGAAGGGCCTTCTCTTTAGATGTATCCGCGTCCGCGGAGCTTTTGGAGACTCTGGTCTTTCTGGTCTTCTTGACGGGAAGCTCCTCGGGCTCTTGGCCCTTTACGGGCTTGGGCTTTATTGTCCTTCCCCCCCTGCCTACGGCTTGTTCCTCCTCGCCCTCAGGGGAAGTGAATGGTTCCATCAGAATCTCAGCCTTGTCGGCGGGCTTCAGGGGGCTAGCCAAGAGCTCCGGGGTATCTTGGAACAGAGGCTTGGGAGCTAGAGGCTCACTAACTGTAAAGAGCGTGCCCGGGCTCTGGGGAGGGAGCTTCTCCGGGGCTTCTTTGGGCTCTTGGTACTTCCCATCCCCTTGGGCCTTGATTCTAGCCTCTTCCTCTTCCTCCCAGGTGGCTATGTGCTCCTTATCCTGGTCACTAAGCCCAGCTGGCGCCTCCTCTTGACCCTGGAAGCGGCCGCGCTTGCGGCGCCTCTTGCCCTTACCCAAAGAAGTATCGTCTTGGTAGCTGTCTTGGCCCTCCACTTTGGGTGTCTGGAGGCTAGAGTCACTTAGGTTAGCGCCATTCTCGTATTTCAAGAGATCGCTCTCGGAGGTGTCTGGACCCAAGAGTCCGGGTTTCCAGTCCAAGGGGATCTTACGATCCGGGTTGCTGTCTGTCACGGGAAAGCGCTGGGAGAGCCCAAAGACCCCACCGGGTCTGGTACTGAAGCTGGAGCTCTTGGAGTTGAGCTCGTCTTTCCAGAGTTCCTTGAAGCTCTCCCTGAAGGAGTCCTTGCCCTTAATTAAGCTATCGGTTCCAATGAATTCCTCGGTTCTCTTGAATTTCTTAGCCTCAAGAGAGGCATCTTGGGCTGAATCGTTCGGGCGAGAGGCTTGCGGGTGAGAGGCTTGGGGCTGCGGGCCTTTCACGGCCTTCATCTTGGCTTTGCTTCTTTGATCTGCGTTAAATTTTACGACCTTGTCGGCCTTGTCAAAGGAGGCGGAGTAATCCCCTACCTCCACGCTAACCCCTATATCCTGGCTATCCTGGCTATTCTTGTTTAGATTATTGACCGAGTGATCCTCATGGCTCTCCAGAGGTGCCGGAAGTGCGACCTGGGGCTCATGGGGAGCGTTAATAGCCTGGGTGGCATTCTGGTTAGAATTCTGATTGGTACTCTGGTTGGCACTGGGGAGGGGATCTTTACGGAGAAGCTTCGCCTCCTGCGCGCGCTGGTAGGCCTTGGCGGCCCGAAGGGTCTTTTGCGCGATGGGCTTGCCCCTGGGTATCCCAAACATGTCCTTCGTGGGGAAGACCACGGTAATCTTCTTCCCTAGGATATTCTCTATGCCGTCTAGGTGGCTAACGTACTCCTCGCAGGCGAAGCTTATGGCCTTGCCGCCTGGCACGTCCACCCTGCCCACGCGGTTGAGGTAGTTGTCCGGCTCCTGGGGGAGGTCATAGTTTATGATGTGCGAGACATCGTCTATGTGGATGCTCCGGATGGCCTGGTCAGTGGCGACCAGGACTTCCGTGCGCCTGTCCCTGAACATGCGCATGACCCTCGTGCGCCTGTGGTAGGCGAGATCCCCGTATATGCCTTCAACCCTGTAGCCGTTATACGCCAGGTGCTTGGCGACCCAGCTGACGGCGCTTCCTGTGTTGCAGAATATTACCATCCTAGAGTGGGGCTCGCGCGCTAGTATGCCTAGGACCAGCGGAAACTTCTCGTCGCGGGTGATGTGGTATATCTCCTGGCTCACCACCTTGTCCGCGTCCTTTTGGGAGGTGTCAGGACCCGCTGTCACGTACTGGGGCTGGTTCATGTACTGGTAGGTTAAATCCAGTATTTCCTCGTTTAGGAGATTGGAAAACAGCATGCTCTGGCGCTTATTTGGCGCGGGAAGCTTCAAGAATATCTTCTGCAGCTCCCGTATGAGGCCCTTTTCCAGAAGCCTGTTGGCGTCGTCAATCACCATGAACTCAATATAGGAGAGATTTATGTTGGAGCTGTTGATGAGCTCCAACATGCGCTGGGGGGTGCCCACCACTATGGCCGGGCCCTTGTCCAGCTCCCTGGTCTGCTCCACTAGAGTTTTCCCGTGTATGGCCAGGTTCACGGAGAGGCCCGTGGTGGAGGCAATCGTCACGGCGTCGGACGCGCTCTCCTCGGCCGTGACCTTGGCGGCGCAGAGAACGAGCGCCCTGGGCGCACCCGGGCTTAGGGGGGCCTTCGCGATGAGCCTCGCCATCATGGGAACCAGGTAGGCGACCGTCTTTCCGGTCCCGCTCATGGCCTGGCAGGCTATGTCTTTGCCCTTCAAGGCGTCCGGTATGATCTGGGCCTGCGCGGGTGTGGCGCAGAAAAATCCGGCCACGTCTAAGCCCTCTATGAGGGACTGCGGCAAATCAAAATCCGTGAACCTGGTGGGGCTAAGGAAGTCGGGTCTATCGGGCCTTTCCGGGGTGCCGTTGGGGTTTGGTCTCTTGGATGAGTTTCCCTTGTCCGCCTGCGAGGAGGCGTTTAGCGTGGAGCTCTTGGGGCTTACCACAGGCTCCCTTCTCCCTAAAGAGTCCCCATGAGTGCTCTCCTTGGGATCCTTTGACTCGCTCGGGGAGATGCCGCTCTGGCTCTCATCCTCGTCTTTGAATAAGCTCATAAAACTCCTTTTCTCTTCAACTTACCTAAAAATTCGTTCTGCGGCATCCTCTGCTCTTTGCGAGAGTAGCCAGTCCGCGGTAGATCCTAATTAATCCTGAGTATTGCTCATAATAGAGCCACTTAGCTAAGCTAATAGCTAAGCGCATGACAGGGCTTATAGCCTTGGACAAAAATCAAAACCCCAAGGTTGGGGAAACTAAATTATTATTTATTTAGCATTTTGCGAAAAGCAAAAAGCAAAAAGCCTAAAGTGCCACTAGTTTTGTGTTTAAGGCCTTTTAGATAACTTTTACTGGAAAGGCAATCTTTTTCGGTAAACAAAGGGAGCTTTTAAAAAAAATGCTTCCGCAATGTTTGTAAACTCTAAGTTTTTATCTTGTTATCATTTTAAACGTTTGTATTTTTATCCTTTAAATCTATGTGCGCTTGTGTCTTTTATCCTTTCTATCTTTTTAGCGTTTTATGTCTCTGTCTTAGTATATTTTAATCTCTTGATTCTTATATAGACATAACTCTTTGAGAGTAAAAAGAAAATTTAAAAACTAAGCTCCGAGCCCAAGCTTCCACAAAAATGTAAGCTAGGCGTTTTATGGAAGATATTATTCCTAGATGGCGCTTATATTCTTTTACGTCAGAAAACAAAAATGCCCTAAGAGCTCTAGAAGCTCTTAGCCTTAGGATGAAGCGTCTAACTTAATAATGGAACTCCTATTCAAACAAAATCCTCTTAGACAAGAGCTTGTAAATACAAGGGCTTGTAAATGCAAGCTCTTTTAAAGCATGCTCTATTAAAGCAAGTTCTTGTTAAAACAAATACTTGTTAAAAAAGCTTTTGATAAAAAAGTAGTGAGAAAGTCTCCACCCGGACGCACCGGCAAACAAAAAGACCTGCCGGAGCAAAAAAAGCGAGGGAGATGGGATAAATCGAAAAAACATGGACATTAGGAAACCTAAGAGATAAACCAAGCTCTCATTTCTAGCCCAAACCTGTACAAAAGGCTCCACGGCCAAGGCTTACTCCTTCCCAAGGGGAAGTTAAGAGGCGTGGCCAGGGGATAGCCCTAGGGGAGAGCCCTAAGGCAAGAGCCTTATCAGGCACAAGCCAAGGCTAGCTAGATGGGGAAGCTTTGAGAGAGGGGCGCGCTTGCCGCGCGCCCTAAGATGGAAACAAGATGACATGTTATCATCTATGGACAACGGTGAAAATTTTTTATTTCTAAGAAAGCCTGAGCCCAAAAGGCTCAGCGCCAAAGGTGTGCCCAAAAAGCTAGCGCAGAAGGGCTGCGGAAAGCATCAAGGGTTTTGTTGGCCTTTACAAGCGTAATTCACGGCGCGGGCATTTAAATGGAGCTTAAACAGTTAGCTTGCCAGTGGCTTAAGGCTATCCAGGCAGAATCCTTTTCGCGCCT
>JAITJT010000285.1 GCA_031278795.1 Deltaproteobacteria bacterium
CTATTGCATCTCTATTTGTTAGTATCTCCTTATTATTTCTACTCCACAACTCCATTAGATTTTTAAATAAGTACAAAATAAGTACAAAATAAGTGCAAAACTAGTGCAAAGTTGGTACAAAACTAGTTCAAAACAAGTGCAAAACTATTACAAAAGAAACGTAAAACAAGTTTAGAGCTAGTTCAAGACTTTAAAAAAGAAAAATTCGTATATACAAATCTTTTTGCTCCAGACAAAGCTTAGACTCAATCCATATAAACCTTCCACTCCGTATCAAGATTAACTTCTTTTGGACATAACTTTTAAAAATTCCAAAGAAGTAATAAAGCGGGCACGGTCTAAAATATTAGCGACTTTAAACAATCATATAACAAGGAAGTATGATGCGCCTCTTGAAATTCACCTTTCAAAGCTTAGCGTAAAGGTTCCACTTCAAGCTCTTTTTTAAAACTGACTATTATAAGCACGGCCGCCATTTTCTGGGAAGAAGGGGTCTTTTTTTCGTAAAAAGAAAAAATCTCTACAGTTTCCAGGGCTTTTGTCCTAAAATGGATGGGTGGCAGCGTAGCGATAACTCGATTCCTTTTTAGAAATATATAAGCCGCCATTATTGTTGGAGTAGCATGACAGAGAACAACAATTCCCCCTTCAAGGTCGCCCGAATCTATAGACACGTGGAGCGCATCTCCGAAATAGCCATGATCATGGCTAAATTCGGTTTCGGGGATCTCATGGACACCATTGGCTTAAGGGACATCCTCACCAAGGCCAAGAGGCTGGTGGGCCTCTCCAAGGGCGTGGTTCCGGCCTCGAGACCCAAGAGGCTGAGGCTGGCCTTGGAGGAGATGGGCACGGTCTACATAAAGCTGGGCCAATACCTCTCCACCCGGCAGGACATGATTCCCTACGAGTACCTAGAGGAGTTCAAGCTCCTCCAGGACAAGGTGCCCTCGGTGGGTTTTGGGGAGATAAAGAAGATCCTGGACGAGGAGCTGGATCCGGAGGCCTTTCTCTCCATTGAGGAGACCCCCCTGGCCACGGCCTCGGTGGGGCAGGTTCACGGGGCCGTGCTTCCGGACGGAAAAGAGGTGGTCATCAAGGTAAAGCGGCCCGGGGTGGATAGGCAGGCCAGAACCGATCTGGAGATAATCTCCATAATCGCCCAACAGATCCAGAAATACACCAACAGCTTGGACCTCATCAGGCCGGTGGATTTGGCCGAGGAGTTCCAGAGGAGTCTACTAACCGAGCTCAACTTCCGCCAGGAGGCCGCCAATATACTAAGGTTCCAGAGGCTTTACGCATCTAGAAAGGAAGTGAAGATTCCGGCCCTGTCTAGGCAGCTAACCACGGACAAGGTTATTGTCATGGAGCGCCTCTACGGGATACGTTTCGATGACAAAAAGGCCCTCTGGGAGGCTGGGATCGCGCCCAGGGAGCTGGCTAGGTTAACCGCCTTGGTGGCCCTGGAGCAGTTCATGTCCTTCGGGTTCTTCCACGCGGACCCCCACCCGGGAAACCTCTTCGCCTTAAAAGGCCCGGGGATAGCCTTCATGGACTTTGGTCTCATTGGGCAGCTTGATAGAGGTAAGCGAGACGATCTTCTTAAGCTAGCCATGGGCATTGTCCGCCACAATAGCCAGGCCATATGCAGGGCCGCCTTAAGACTCACCACCACCTTGGAGAAACCCAACCGGGATCTCTTGGAAACCGACGTGTCCGCCTTCCTGGAGACCCACCTCACCGGAAGCTTAAAGGATCTAAACCTCACCCTCTTCCTCAACGACATCATAGACCTGATGACCCAGCACCACCTCAAGGTGCCCAATGACCTGCTCCTCCTCTCCAAGGCCATCATCCAGTTCGAAAGCCTAGGCGTGCACCTGGATCCTAGTTTCAACATAATAGATGACGCCGGGCCAGCCATCAGGAAGCTCTACAAACAGCGCTTCAAGCCCTCATTCTGGTTAAACATTATCAGCCGCCACACCGAGGAGGCCATCTACACCCTGGAGAACCTCCCCAAGGACCTGGAACCCCTCATCGACAACCTCAAGACCGGCAGGGTCAAGGCCGACATCTCCCTGGACAAGTTTCCCTCCCTCAACAGCGCCATCTACCGCTCCAGCTCCCGGGTGGCCCTGGCCCTCATCATATCCTCCTTGCTCCTAGGCTCGGCCCATATCCTGGTGGGCAACAACCCTCCCTACTGGCGAGGGATGTCCATCATGGGCCTTTTAGGCCTTCTGGGGGCCTTCATACTCACCATCTGGCTCTTCATAGACCACCTGCGCTCGCCTAAATAGAAGGATACCCAGGTTTAGCCTAGATATTCTCCGTTTCAAGATATTCATCATTCCAAAATATTCACTAAACACCCAAAAAAAAATTATTTTGGCGAGTATTTCCCTTTGGGATCCAGCCAATTGAGGGTTCCCGTCCTAGGATTCCTCTATATGTTTCCAGATTCAGCTAGATATGGAGCTATTCAAGCTATTTTCCATAAACTGGAACAAGCCATAAAATCTGCTATGAACTGGTCAAAGAGCCGCCTCTGTGCTATAAAACAGGTAGTTTTAGTCAATTTATTTTCTTAGCTAAATTTGGTCTATCCCTGGACTATCCAATTATAGAGAAAAATCCCTGACCAAAACTTCCCCAAAAAACACACAAAAAAGAGGTTTAAATATGTCGAGCACTGACCCCAAAGTAATAGAGGATCTCAAAGCCGCCTTCTCCGGCGAGTCCCAGGCCAACCGCAAGTACCTGGCCTACGCCCACAAGGCCGATCTGGAGAAGCTCCCCTACGCCGCCAAGGTTTTACGGGCGGCGGCCGAGGCCGAGACCATCCACGCCCACACCCACCTGAGGCAGCTGGGAGCCATCCAGGACACCCAGACCAACCTCAAGGA
>JAITJT010000004.1 GCA_031278795.1 Deltaproteobacteria bacterium
CAAGGGCGCTTTCGCCGTCCTGTGGGCAAAGAAAGTCTCGATGCAGAAGAGCCGTCATCGCCTCCAAGGTGTTTTTATCCTTGAGCATCAAGATGTCTTCTAAATTAAAACTCAGGTAACTGTTGGTGTTCCATTTGTTCCGGTCGACTAATGTTATCTTGTTGAGGCCTATTAGCATTATCCAGCGGGGAGGGTGTTTTACCTTTAGCTTGAATAGAGCTTTGGAAATCAACTCTTGGTTGGAAAAATTAGTGATGTTAGAGTCATCAACAAGATCTTCGTTTGATTTCTTTTCAGTTGATCCTGCTAGAAAAAACGCGCATTTATCAAGTATGTCTTGGTCTTTAATTAATTCTTTATCCTGTTGAGAACTTTGTTTATTTTCTTCTCCGTTTTCTAGCTCTTTCTCTTCCTTATTTCCTTGCCCATTATCTTTATCGATGTTTTCAGGAAATATGTCATATGTGGATAAAATTACCCATAACAAATGTTCGCCGTTTTTTCCCTCGAAGTGGAGAAAGACAGGCGCAAAGATATCTTTGTCTATTTCAACTAATATTGGGTTCTTTTTTGGATATCCAAGAGCATCCAGGTATTTAGTCGCCTGATCTTCTACAAGCTTAAGGTTGTCGTTTGGATCTTCATTTTTAAGTGCCTTATCCAAAGTAACAAAGAAATCTTTAGCATAACCCCTTAGTTTAACCCAGGGAGATTTAGCCTTTTCGCCGTCCTCGGTTTGCAGTGATGACAACAGTTTTATTTTGGCGTTTATATTTGATTCAAGAATATTATAAAAATAGTGATTAGTATAATATTCGTTGTGGTTATCTATGCCTGTATATTCAGTTGTCATATTAATTTCTTGTCATTCAAGTTAAAAATGTAATTAAGATTTTGCAGCAACAGTATATTGTTTTTTTGAGTTAAAAAACAGACACAATTTATACAATAACAGAGAAACTAAACGGCAAGTATAAGTGAAATTAAATTTAAAATAACTTATGACTTAAAAGCGGGGCGATTTTGCCCCGCTTTTAGTTGTAGTTATATTTTATAGTTCGATCTTGGTTCCCAGAACCTTCAAGAAGTCACTGATCCAGGCGGGGTGGGCCGGCCAGGCGGGGGCCGTCACCAGGTTCCCGTCTATCACGGAGTTGCTGGCGGACTCGTTGGCGCTCACGTAGGTGCTTCCCGCGTCCGTCACGTCCGGGCCTACGGCCGGGTAGGCCGTGGACTTGCGCCCCTTGAGCACCCCTGCTGAGACGAGTATCTGCGGGCCGTGGCAGATGGCCGCCACGGGCTTGTTGGCCTTGAAGAACTCCTGGACGATCTCCAGCACCCTCGGCTCCAGCCTCAGGTACTCCGGGGCCCGGCCGCCGGGAAGAACCAGTGCGTCGAAGTCCTCGGTCTTGACCTGGCTGAAATCGAAGTTTATGAGGAACCTGTGGCCCGGCTTTTCCGTGTAGGTCTGATCCCCTTCAAAATCATGGATGGCGGTCTTCACGGTGTCTCCGGGTTTTTTCTGGGGGCAGACCGAGTAGACTTGGTGTCCCACCGCGGCAAGGGCCTGGAAGGGCACCATGACCTCATAGTCCTCAACAAAATCGCCGACAATGAAGAGCAGTTTCTTTGAAGCCATATGCTTCTCCTTTCAATGTGGAAGAAAAAAAGAAAAGTGGCGAAATTTTACAAAAATTTGAAATTTGACTCTTGAGCGTTTTTGATTGCTTTCATCTAGTATACATTTTTTTGGTCTTTAGCGCCAAAAAATTCCAAGTTTTGCCCAAAAAAAGCAAAGCTCGGGCAAAAGATTAATTACCACGCCAAATAATTAAAATTCCGAGTCAAAAATTCCAAGCCCTTCTAAAAACTAGATACTACGCCAAAAAAAATTCTAAACTGCTTCTATAGCCTATCATTCAGGGTCTATAAGGTCAGGCCTAGATTCCTTGGTGCGCCTCAAGGCCTCGCTCTTACGGAAGAGCTCGATTTCCTTGTGGTTACCGTTTAAGAGCACCTCAGGAACCTTGAGGCCCCTAAACTCCTGGGGTCTGGTGTACTGGGGGTACTCCAGGAGCCCGTTGGAGAAGCTATCCTCCTCCGCTGAGTCCTTTTCTCCCAAAAAGCCAGGAATAAGCCTGGAGACGGCCTCCATCACCGCCATGGCCGGAACCTCGCCACCGTTTAGGACATAATCCCCGATAGAGAGCTCCAGGACGGAGTAGAGATCCAGAACCCTTTGATCTATTCCCTCATAGCGGCCGCAGATGAGCACAATCCCGCTTTGATCCTTAAACTCCCTGGCTAGCTTCTGGTTAAAAGGCCTTCCTCCGGCTGATAGGGCCATTATGAGGGGTCTTTTGTGGGAGCGTGATGTTATGTCGTCTAGGGCCAAGGCTATGGGCTCGGGCTTTAGGACCATGCCCGGACCACCGCCGTAGGGGCGGTCGTCCGCCGTGCGGTGGGGGTCGCTGGTGTAGTCCCTTATATCTATGATGTCCACAGTTATGAGCCCTCTTTTGATAGCCTTCTCCATGAGGGACTCGCTGAGGAAGGCTGAAAAGAGCTTGGGAAACAAGGTTAGTACGTGAAAGTGCACTGTTTTTCCTACAGGGGATGTTTAGGTGAGGAGCCTCACAAGTTCCTCTTTGGGTAGTGTTACTAGGGATTTATCCGGGAGATTGATTTCCATGATGAAGGTCTCGGTGAAAGGAAGAAAGAGCTCCGCTCCGTCTATTAGCCTAATAGTCAATACCGGGGTCTCCTGGGTGTCCAG
>JAITJT010000017.1 GCA_031278795.1 Deltaproteobacteria bacterium
GCTATTTATTTGAGAGGGGTTTAAAGATGAGTGGATTATAGTTTCACGATAAATGACTATAGAGCTTTAGTCCTTGAAAGCGCTATAACGTAATTTCATGTTTCATAAAAGAATAAGGAGCTTGCTAAAGAGAAGCTGGCTATAAAGGAGCTGGCTATAAATAATGTGGGTAAAAATGAGTTGGGTATAAATGAAGGGGCTATAGGAGTTGGATTTAAAGCGGTGGGATTTTTAGGACTTGATTTTTTCCGCGTAGCTAACGGCGTACCTGTCGGTCATGCCGGAGATGAAGTCGCAGACCGCCATGGCTCGGTTGTCGGCCAGGTCGCGTTGGGGAAGTTTTTCATAGAGGCTGTCGTCTTCCATTAGGGCCCGGTGGATGGTTTTTATCACTTTGGCGCCCTTTTCCATTTGGGAGTTCACCTCTTGGCTTCTGTAGACCTTGTGGTACATGAAGTCCCTCAGGCTAGCCATGTCCTCCTCCATGGCCTTGGAGAAGGCAAGTGTAAGTGTTGTTCCATTTATCTTGGAGCTATCCAAGAGATCCCTCATCATGGCGTCCTTGCGGCTCTCGGAGCTCTCGCCGAAGGTCTGGAGGATGTCCAGGGGTATGTCCTCCAGGGTGAGGATACCGGCCTCCATGGCGTCATCCATGTCGTGGGCCAGATAGGCGATGATGTCCGCCACCCTGACCACCATGCCCTCCAGGGTGGAGGGGCCCACCGGGGCCTGGACAAAGATAGGGCCCTGGCCCTTGGAGTGTTTCACTATGCCGTCCCTCACCTCCAGGGTGAGGTTTAATCCTTTGCCGCCAGCGGATAAGGTGTCCACCACCCTGAGGCTCTGGATCTGATGGGAAAAACCTCCAGGGACAAGGGAGTTCAAGACCAGCTCGCCCACGTGCCCAAAGGGCCCGTGGCCCAGGTCGTGGCCCATGGCGCAGGCCTCGGCTAGGTCCTCGTTTAGAAAGAGTGAGCGGGCCAAGGTGCGGGCTATCTGGGAGACCTCGAGGGTATGGGTGAGCCGGGTGCGCAGGTGGTCCCCTGAGGATGTGGTGAATACTTGGGTTTTATGGGCGAGGCGGCGGAAGGCCCGGGTGTGCACTATGCGGTCGATGTCCAGCTGGTAACTTGTGCGGAAGTCCGGAGTTGGCTCGGGCTTAAGACGGCTCGAGTTTCTGGATCTGGCCGCGTAGGGCGCCAGGGTGGACTCCTCCTGGAAAAGTATCTTCTCTGAGAGGGAGCTGTATGGCAAGTTTGGGAGGGGAATATTGGTCTCTAAGAGAGGACGGAGGCTATCTTCTGCTTAAGCTCTGCCAGATCGAAGCTCTTCACCACATAGTGGTCGGCAGCTATGGACTTCATGTCGTCCACGAAGGTGTCGTAGGCGGAACAGAGGATGACCGGAAGATCGTAGTACTTGTTGCGGATATCCTGGAGAAGATCTAGTCCGTTGTAGTCCACCATCTTGATGTCCAGAACCACCACGTCGGGCTTCTCGGCCTCAATTAGCTCCAAAAGGCCCTGACCGTTTTCCTTGGTGATGACCTCATAGCCGTCTTCCGCCAGTTCCTCGGAGTAGAGCATGCGGATGTGGGCCTCATCGTCCACAACGAGGATTTTGTGTTTAGCCATTGTTTATCTCCTTAAAAAAGACCTAAAGCAGATTATAGCAGTAATGGGAGGAAAATAGCCTCAGAAGCTTTCCTTATTCAAAGGCAAAGGTTCCTGAAGGTGGATTAAGGCGCGTTTTTAGGACAAATTTCCCCAGGCCCCCAAAAGACAGGCCGAAAAGATAGCCCCAAAAAGGCCTATATGCCACCGGGGAGGCGAATTTTTCATAAAATATAGCATAAGGGAGCCCAAAACTCAAACGTCAAGGGAGGTCTTTAGCCCCACCCCCCTGGGTCAAAGACCAGGGGGGTGGTTCTGGAAGGATAAAATTATTGTGAAGTTGGAAGGCCCTCTGGGGGCGCGCCCTCCAGGCGCCCCTCCTTCTCCAGGGACCCCTCCGCCTCCGCGAAGGCCTCGGACAATATGGAGAGCTGAGTTTCAAAGTCCTCCTCGTGGTTGATCCTGTCCCTAAAGCTTGCGGCCCTGGGGAGCTCTTTGAGGTACCAGCCCAGTACCGTGCGTAAGGGGAAGACCGCCCTAACTCCCAGCTCGCTATAGAGTAGCCTGGCGTGGGTGCTGGCGTAGTTTAGCCTCTCGCGAAGCCCCACCTGGGGGTTTTTTTCCCCATTTAGAAGCTTAAGGCACTCCCTAAATATCCAAGGCCTCCCCCTAGTGGCCCTTCCCAGCATGATGAGGGAGGCCCCGGAGCCATTCAGCCTAAAGATAGCCTCCTCGGCGCTCTTAACGTCTCCGGAGCCAATCACCGGAATCTTTAGCTCATGGGAAAGACGCGTGGTAATGGACCAGTCGGCCTCTCCGGTAAATCCTTGGCTAGCGTAGCGCGGATGGATAGTTATGGCCGCGACCCCCAGGGCCTCCAGGCCTTTAGCCAGGGTGAAGATGGTAGCCTCCTCCCAGTCCTGGGGAGGGTGGTAGCCGGGTCTGGTCTTGACCGTCAAGGGGATACTTATGGCCTTTATGACCTCCTCTGAGATCCGGAGAGCAAGATCCGGGTCCTGGAGGATGGCCGCGCCGTGACCGGATCTAATCACCTTCCTGGCCGGACAGGCGAAGTTTAGGTCAATGAGCGAGGCCCCGTGCTCCAGCTCCGCTATCCTGGCCGCCTCGGCCAGGTGCTTTGGATCCTTCCCAAAGAGCTGCACCCCGAAGGGGTGCTGTCTTTGGGGGTTCTTAAGTAGCCGCAGGGTTCCTTTCCCCCTGTAGACCAAGGCCACGGCCGAGGCCATCTCGCTGTAGGTGAGGGATGCCCCTTCGCTTTGAGCCATCCACCTGAAGGGCCAGTTGGTGACCCCGGCCATGGGGGCCAGCACGAAGGGCCCGTCCAGGCTAAGCGTTCCGATCTTTATCTGCTTTTTATTAATTGTGTGGCTCTCTTCCATGAATTGTTGGGCTCTTATAAAATGTCTCGCTTTAGGCTAATCCCCTTAAGTTAAATCCTTGAGCTTAACCCCTTAGGCTAAGCTCATTAGGAAGGGCCTATCTGGTAGGCCATATTTGAGCCTAAAGATAGCAAAATGCAAGGGTTTTTTGCTGATTAATTGGGCATATTTAAAGCTAAATGATGGAGGGGAATGGTGGGAGTTAGGTGATCTTGGCCTGGGTGTTGAGAGGGGTAGAAGGGTTTTTGGGGTTTTTTATCTAATTATTAAGATGTGTTCACTATTTAAGGATACCGGAGGGGTCTTGAAGACCAGTTTCCCGTTTCCCGTGGAGGTCCAGCCGGACTCATGGTTGTTAAGTTCACTGATGGAGGTGACCCGGTCGTAGAGCTCACCGTCCAAGGTGGCGGTGCGCACGTTTCCTATGCCCACGAACTCCAGGATGTAGGCCCTGGTGCTGTGCCCCTTGGGGAGGGTCTCCTGGTCGGACTTGATGGAGAGCTGGAGTAGGCCTTGCTCCCTGGGAAGCGGGGTGAGCGTGAGGGTGGTGATGGTTACCTGGTCGTCTTCCTCAGCGTTCATGAGGAGCTTGGTGTTGGGGTCATCTTCATACCAGAGGAAGTTGGTTTCCGTCTCGTCCGGGAACAAGATGACCGCTGGAAGGGTGTTGGGGTCCTCCGGGCGGTTCCAGGTGGGTATTATGGCTCCAGCCTTTAGAAGTATGGGGGAGAGGTGGAGGCCCTCCTGCTTGGCTGGAAGGTTCATGGTGAGGCCGCTTTCAGCCACAATCAGCTCCTCGTCAAAGAGGGAGTACCAGCGTCCGGCTGGAAGATAAAACTCCACCCGCTCAGCGCCCGGGGAGATGCCAGCCACGATCATCATGTAAGGGCCTAGCATGGTCTCAAAGGCTGAGTTCCTGGCGGCGTTATCCTCCTGGAAGTAGTAGAGAAGGGGTGAACTTATGGGGTCTCCCCCATGGGCCACGTGGTGGGCCAGGGAGTAGTAGTAAGGCTCCAGCTTGGCCTTCTGGTAGAGCACCTGCTTGGCCCAGGGCATGGTGGTGAAGCTGTCGGGAACCATGAGGGGTAGGTTAAGGAGGGCGTTACGGGAGAACCAGGCCTCATAGAGGGACTCGGCCTGCTCCAGAGTAAGGAAGTTTAAAAGAGGGGTGACGTCGGTCGTGTAGAAATCAATGCCCGAGAGGTTAAGATGCGCCCTGGCCTGGGCCGCCACCCGGGCGAAACCTAGATTGGGGTCCACGGTGAAGAGGCCGGTTCCGAAACGGCTCATGCCGCCTAGGCCCGAGCGGGAGAGGATGAAGTAGTCAGAGGCCCCGGAGGCGAAGAAGTTCATCTGGTTTCTTAGAGCTAGCCTAATGGCCTCCATCCACTTGAGGGAGAAGCGGTTGGCCCAGGCGTAGTGGGAGTGGGACGTGGGGTCGGATATGCCTCTGTACCAGGCGAAGGGGCTATATACCTCGGGCTCGCCACCGGTTAGGTAAAATATCTCACCCCCCAAATCCACTAAATCCTGCCTAGTGAGGCTGTGCCAATAGGATGCGGCCGCCGGGTTGGTGTAGTCCAGAAGCGCTGAAGGGATGTTATTGTACTTGAGGATAAGGGGAGGGCCGTTCTCGGTGTAGCTTCTCGTGAGAAAGCCCCGTTTGGAGAGCTCCTGGAAGTGCCCGGAGGTGATGGAGACGTAGGGGGACTCGGTCACCAAGAGCTCCACTCCGGCCGCCTTGGCCTCGTTGAAGGGAAGGGAGGCGTTGGGATTACTGTAGACAAAACCAATACGCTGAAACTCCGGAAAGAGGTTCTTCATCTTGTTGAAATAATCAGTGGCCAAGGGGCCGTTGGGCGGAAGGGGGTTCTTATTCTCCAATATCCAGGGATAGAACACCGAGCGGGGTGGGGGTGGGGTGCGCCCCACCAGGCCCATATAGGCCCTTCTCACGGACGGCAGATCCGGGCCAGTGAAGATAAAAAAGCCAATGGCCCCGCTGGGGGGAAGTGGGCCTTTTAAGGTAACTGTCCAGGGGTAGGCGGAGAAGTCCCAGAAGAGCGGTCTGGTCTCATTGATAAATATAGCCCCGGTCTCTTTTTCCGGGCCCAGGGTGTAGCAGATGGGGGCCTGCAGACCTGAGGCGTGATCCAGCTGCTGGCGCTCCCTGTCACCTCTCATGAAGGTGGTGCCAAAGGTGTTGCCATTGGGGTCGAATACCTTCCCCAAATAGTTGATATCAGCGGCCTCGAAGCTGAAATTGGCCCCAAGACCCACTATGTGGGTGTAGTTCTCCCCGTAGAGGGTAATACCCGCTAGCCTGTTTTCCGGGTTGAAGGCTGAAAATGAGAATATGACCCTCCCGTCGTCGGCGCGCACCGTGACCGTGGGCTCGCCGTTTAAGGTGGTCACTTGGAAGGGAGTAAAGTTTAAGCGTTCCGTGTCGATTGCGGCCGGGTCGGCCAGCATGGGGGAGACGTTGAGGGTGGCGGCTAGGGGCTTGGGTTCCTCGCTTATCTGGAAATACCAGATGCCGTCAGCTATCTTGGCCTGGGTGAGGGTGTACTCGCCGAAGGGCGCGGCGTGGGAGGCCGCCCACAGCGGCCCCGCAAAGGGGGCCGCCAGGGCCAGCGCGCCAAGGAAGAGGATAGTAAAAAGGAGTGCTCTGTAGTGGCCCGGGGCGAGGAAACCCCGGGCCCGGTGGATGATTGGCATAATCAATTAGGTGTCATAATCATTGCTATGGGTGTGGGACGAATCCGTGGCCTCGGTGGGCTCCAGCTGCTCGAAGGACTGGAAGATCTCGGTAAGATCTATGATGCTGTTAGCCGAAGTCCTCAGCTCCGAGGAGAGGGTCTGGGGCACAGAGGCCACCTCGACCTTGATTCCCTCCCTCCTAATGGTGAGCGCCAGGTGCGCGAAGTCCGCGTCGCCCGTCACCAGAACCACGATATCCGGTTTGATGCGCAGGCTTAGATCGATGGCGTCTATGGCCATGATAACATCCACGTTGGCTTTGAACCAGTTGGGCCTGGGTTGACCGTTTTTCTCGTAGACCAGGAAGCCCTGGCTCTTTAGCCAGTGGACGTAGTGCAGCTTAGACTCGCGCTTGTCCATCCACTCGTTCAAGGGCGGCGGAAGGCCCACGTAGACGACCATCTCCACAAGTTCCCGAGGAGAGTCCCCATAGTTGGTGATATAATCGCGGAATCTCAACCAATCAAAGTTTTTATTGAAGTTTTTGGAAGCGGCCCTGGTCACGTTGGCCTCATCAACAAAGACCAGCAGCCGTGATTTGTTGGGCATATTTAGTTGTTCTTTCGGGGTTTCTGAATATTTTTGGAGACTAGCCATTTTCCCCATGAAAAAATTTTAAAGTGAAGGTAAGGTTTATGCACAATAAGACAAGGAAAAAGATAATGAAACTCTTTTTATAATACGGCAATTAACTATTGTCAAGGATGATAGCAATTTTATTTTACTATAAAAATTTTATTTTAAAAAGAAAAAATTATAATTTCCAAAAGGCGCGTTAAAAAATGAATTTAAAAAAGCTGCAAGTGAAAGCGTTGTCTAGCTCACGCTAGAGCTCATGTTAAGGCCAAATCGAGTATAAGATCTGTGTTTGAATTTTTTGGCTAAGGCTTAAAAAAAAATTTTAAAGCAATTTTTTTGGAATATGCATGTAAATTAAATAAAAGAGGCGTAGAGAGCTAAAAACCGTTACGTTTATGTTGAGATGAAAGCTTCTAAAAAAAGAGCGTAAAGGAAAATCTTTAAAAAAAGAAATCTTCAAAACTCTTGAAAACAAAGGCATTTAAAGAAGGACTTTTAAAAAGTGGCGTTATATTAAGGTCTTAACTACTAGCGGTTGTACTCCCGCACGGTCCGCGCCATTTCCCGGCGAGTGTCTTTCTCCTTCATGGTTTGGCGCTTGTCGTGGATTTTTTTGCCCTTGGCGAGGGCAATCTCGACTTTTACTTTGCCATTTTTGAAATACATTTTCAAGGGGATAATGCTTTGCCCCTTCTCCTGGGTCTTGCCGGTCAACTTTTTTATTTCTTTGGCGTGAAGGAGAAGTTTACGTTTCCTCAAGGGGTCGTGGTTGCCGTAGTAAGCCGATGTATATGGGCTTATGTGGGCGCCAATGAGATAGGCCTCTCCGTTTATGATCCTAGCGTAAGCGTCGAGGAGATTGGCCTTTCCCAACCTGAGGCTTTTGACCTCAGTTCCCACGAGCACCAATCCAGCCTCCAAGCGATCCCCAAGCTCGTACTGGAAAGAGGCTTTTTTGTTTACACATATGGTTTTAAAATTTTCTTTGTCAGGTGATTTGGACATTTATGAACATTTCTTTGTTTAAAGTTGTTGAAATTAAATTTAACGCTTGGGGCGATTAAAAGCTTTTCGTAAGTGAAAAAAATTCCCACAGACGGGGAATCCTGGAGTAAGCTCCAAAAAAGGGGAGATATTCAGTTGTTTCGGTTTTCAGCCGAAAAGGGACCAGCCTTGTTTTAATGTTACATCTAATATGCCAATTAATCAATATGGGGCAGGATTTTTTTTTAAAATACTTAGCTCATATATATCAATCGAGCTAAGACGGCGGGATTTGGCCCAATCCTTGGGCCCGGGGGAGCTTGCGAGCGACCTCAGGGAGGGCCGAGAGGCTTCTGGGGGCAATAGTCCGAAGGGGACCTAAGGAAGAATCGTAGTAAGGAGATAGTAAGCTTAGGCTGTGGCCTGAGGGGAGCTTTGTGAGCTTAAAACGCTACAATATATATAAATATGTTAAATTATATAACTATGGAGATGAAGCTATAGTTTTTAAAAAAGCTAAGTGCTTTGGGATGAGCTTGGGCTGAGCCTTGCGGGGAGCCCTGGGTTGAGGCCTGGGATGAGCCTTGGGATGAGCCTTGGGCAAAGGCGTGCCTGAACTGGCCACTTTCTGGAATATTGGATATATAGTATGTATTTTTGAGTCATGTCAATATATAGCTATATCCCAGGAAAGCCTCTAGTAAGCAAGACTTTTTAAAAATAGCCCCCTCGTAAAGTGAGCCTTGCTTTAAGATGGCTCTTCCGCCTCAGGCTTTTTAGAAAACACAAGTGTCTTTAGAAAAGGCAAGGCTTTAATTTTTGTTTATTTTAAGCATAAGATTGTGTTACACTATGGGCCATTTTTAGCGGTATTCCTTCAGAGTACCACTTTTTTTGAATTTGCCTCCAAAGAGGATAAAAAGTCGATGGGGATGTAGCTCAGTTGGGAGAGCGCAGCGTTCGCAATGCTGAGGCCAGGGGTTCGAACCCCCTCATCTCCACCAATGGACAAAACATAATTGTTCCGTAAAGGCCGAGACCCCATAAAATTAGGGTTTTTGGCCTTTTTCATTTTAGATGATCTTCATATTCTTTCTTAGGGAAATATTTACAATATGGCGAGCAACACAGTCTTGCGGGAAAGGTCGTGGCCGTATACAGATATTTCTTTATGTTTAGCCGAAAAGGTGAGATTAGGGCTAATGGGACCTTTCCCTTGCGGATGAGAAAAAAGATAAAGCAAATACAACTTTTTTGGGAATTAGTTTTTCAAATATACGACTTAGATCCTCTGAATACTTAAGATAGTTATGGAGTACTTGGAAAAAACATTTTAGAGATGATGATGATTAAGATTATAATTAATTAAATTGTAAAATGCTGAGAAAAAACTAAGGGCCTTTAACTTGACAGCTTGGGGTTAAGGGGGTAAGCTTACACAAGAGTATGTCCTTGGAACATTAAATAGCAAAAAAACAAAAGCACGGAGCAATCTTTGCCGTAAGAAGTTTTTCCTAAATTGTACGCGAGACTAGCGGTCAAAAATTCCAGGAAGCGTCCAAACTAG
>JAITJT010000075.1 GCA_031278795.1 Deltaproteobacteria bacterium
CCACGATTTTTTAGCATGTTTTTAACACTAAATCTTTCCGTGATACTCTTCTAAATGCCTTATATATTGGGACATTTGGAGAAAATGACCTATTTCAGAGCCCTTCTCAAAAGAGAGAAACACAGAGAGATTTAAGCAAAATATCGCTTTAACAAATTTTTTTTCTGGCATTTTTCGACTCTGGGCCTTTTAAAAAAAGCTTTTTTCAGGTATTATGATAAGCGCCAATCTTCACTCTTCCATTTCGGGATACCTTTCCCGCCTTTGCTCGCTTCCATAATGTTTAACCCGGCCGCGCTTTTATGGTCTTAACGGCCTAAAAAGGCGCTTTCCGCCACATTTCCCTGATATTTCTTCCGCCTTTCCCGATAAGATCTTTAGCGAGGTCTCCCTTTTTACCCCCAGGCCACGGGCCTGGACAGGGGAGCCAGATTCCCCGGGGAGGCCGGGTAAAAGCCATCAGGGCCGGGGCTAGAAAAATAGGCCAAGCCAAAGGGCGTATTATGAACAATCATTAACGCTAATGAAAAAAGTGCAATTTTTGGCGATTTTTAGATATTTTCTTATTTTTTTGACTTTTAGGAGTGTTAAAAAAGTGCAAAAACCCTCAAATTTCAAAAAAAAGACATTTTTTGTCTTTTTTGTCCCGGAGCGGGAGAGGGCCCAGGGGGTATAAGCTGCCCTGAATTTTTTGCATCTTCATGAACATTCGTTTACGTAAATTCTAATTATGAGCCCCTACCTAGGGTACGCGCCCCCTCCATTTTGGTCCAGGAGGCGTGGAAAGTGAGTCTGCACGCCGTTTTCAGAAAAATGTAAAATTTTTATAAAATTTTTTATGTCATCGCATTTTTTGCTTGCATTGTCCAAAGTTATGATTTATGATCCGATCATGATCATTCGTTCGTGTCCTCGGACGGCTTTCTGGCTTATCATTCCTCCAAGACAAGAAGACGTTTCAGGCCCCAAAACTTGAAGCGGGTATGCCGATCAAGGGACTTCCAACCTTATATTTGCAGCTGTTCAGTTGGAGGTCATGCCTTACCGATTTATTCCACTTTCAGCTTAAATTGCATAGAGTGCCTGACGGAATTTGGTGAATCCCCCCAAAAAGGATACGCCTTGTCAACGTGGAAGGTTTTTTCCGCGTTCGCGCCCAATCAATCTAGAAACCGGCTCTTTAAGCCGTTTTCCCAGGGAGCGAAGACAGAACTAGTCCGTTTGCCCCTTATTGGGGGAGCTTTTTTAGCTCCCCGACCCCTCTTCACGGCCCAATTACCCCAGGCATTTTAAAGAACGGGGAGGAACATCATGGATAACTTAATAAACGTTGACGCAATAGAAACGCTACCCAGAAAAAGGCTGGTGGGATACTGCGCCATCTTAAACGACAAGGCTGTTAACGACTACTACGAGAGGCTGTGGCTGAACTTCCTGAACAGGATAAACAAAGTCCCCAGCTTGGCCTCAAAGGAGCTTTACGGCGTGTGCACAAACCTTCAGACAAACAACTACTTCGAATACTGGACCACGGTTGAGTGCTCCGCGGATGAGCAGATACCCGACGACCTGGCGGCCCTCCCCTTGAGCGGCGGGGTCTACGGCTCCCGGGTGGAGAGGCCGGAGTTTAACCTGCCCTCCATTTACAGCCGCCGGGTCTCCCCTTGGGTACCACCCGAGGACTTTGAGCTCAACTGGAGGCTACCCTTCTTCGAGGTCTACAGGCCCAACTGGTTCCAGAGGTCAACGGTTAAGTTCTGCATTCCCCTCATCAATAACAGCTGAGGCCCATCCCTTTCAAGCGCCCGCCCCTTCCGGAGTCGACTATAATACCCTGGAACCCGAGCGCTTGAGGTGGCCTTACACGCTCTAACCAAGACACTTCCATCAAGGGGTCTTGGAAAAACCCCTCAACTCCCTTAAACTGGAAAATACATGTTTAGGCCTTCTGCCTAAATCCCCCATTATCAGCACAAATTTTTTTTGCTTCCCCACTTCACAAACAGCTCAGATTATATGATAATACGTAGCCGTTCACGGGGTGGCGTTGAATAAAGCCAAATCAGCCTGATAACAACCCCTTTTAGTGGTAGTTTTTTAAGCGATTGTCCACAACTTAAGGATTTCTCTACTGCATATTGTATTAGTTAATAGAGATCCAGCTTTATATTGATAGAAGCATCTTTAAGTTGTCGACATGAGCCTCCAGCTCTCAAAAGGGTGGGGGTACTCCCCCAAGGCAATTTAGCTTCACTTAGCGTTAAGAGGCCTTCCTAATCCATCCGGCTAGAAGCCTCTTGGATAGATTTAAATTTTACCTCTATGGCCCTTAGGCTTGGGCCTTTTTAATATTCCATAAATGCGAAAGAATGTTCAAAAGTTTAAGTAAGTTTAACCGATAAGAGCAATATTTCAATATTTTTACACTGTTTTGCCGGAGCGAGCTTGTCTTTCATCTGGACAAGTCCCCCAGGGTTTTTTAAATGGCCGATAATAAAAAGAAAACAGAATTCAATGTCTTTGGGATCGCGCAGAAGCTTCCCATGCATCCCAACGATTCCACCACCAAAGACACCATAATGCTGGAGTCCACGGTGCTCTTCGCCAAAAAAGGCTACGAGGCTGTCTCCATCAGGGACATTGCGTCCACCATCAAGATGAAGCCGTCCTCCCTCTACAACCACTTCTCCGGAAAGGAATCCCTCTTCGACGCGGTCCTGGATCACGCGGAGGATCTCTACCTCCTCTACTTCAAGTATCTAGACGACTCCATAAGTAAGGCCCAGACCTTCAATGAAGTCTTGGAGGTCATCATCCGCGAGCCCGCCAAGATGTCCAATGACTTCACCTGCTACGCCTTCTCCCTCATCATGACCGAGCAGTTCCGGGACGCCCACTGCTCCAGGATCTACAACGAGACCTTCCTGGACTACAGCATCAACTTCTTCAAGACCTGGTTCGACCGTTTCGTGGAAAAAGGCATGGCCCTCCCCTTCGACACCAAGGTGGCCGCCACCATAATGATAAACTCCAGCCTCATCTGCATTAACCTCAAGGTCCAGGAGTTCATGGGCCACATTCCTCCCATCAACTTCGAGGAGCACTTCCGGAGCATAAAGGCCCTCTTCATGAAGCTGGCTGGCTATCCGGACGTGGACTCCAACCTCAGCGCCCCTCCCGGGCTCAATAAGGACAACCAGGCGCTAAGTCCCAGGAAATCCGAGTCAGACGACACGGAGAACTAAGGGCCAAAAGGGAACTAGAAGGCTCAGAAGGGCCTGGAAGGCCCTTCTGAGCCTTTCTGAGCCTTTCTAAGTCTTCTTAAGCCTATCTTTTAAAAAGTAATCAGGCGCTACTACTACCACCGCTACCACTGCCACTGCCACTGTTTTTCCCCTCTCCCATGCTCGGATTCTCCCCTTTTTCCCAACTCAAAAAAACAGCGGTATCGATTCTAGTTGACAGAAAAATGCCAAATTGGTAAACATTTTTTTAAGCTTGTTTCAGCCCCTTTAGCTTAGCTCCTCCATTTTCTTTTGGAGTGAGCTCTCTAGGATGGGGGTTAAGCTGCCCTGGGGTATTTTCCCTTGGGCTTAGATGCCAAAACCCTTAGGTTTTGGTGAGTCCTAAAAGAATCAATGTCTTAAGCCACTTAGCTTTAAGCCACTTACGAAAGGAACGATTTTCCACCATGCCACAAGATCTATTCGAGTTTCAGAGGATGAACCGCCTTCCCCCCTATGTCTTCGCCACGGTCAATGAGTTCAAGATGACCGCCCGCAGGGCCGGGGCCGATATCGTGGATCTAGGCATGGGAAACCCCGACTTGGGGACTCCTCCGCACATAGTGGAGAAACTCATCGAGGCCGCTAGCAAGGACACTAACCACCGTTATTCGGCATCCAAGGGCATAACCAAGCTCAGGCACGCCATCGCGGCTTGGTACCAGAGGCGCTTTGACGTGAGCCTGGATCCAGATAGCGAGACGGTGGTGACCCTGGGCGCCAAGGAGGGCTTGGCCCACCTGACGCTGGCCACCATCACCCCGGGTGAGGTGGTGCTGGCGCCGGATCCCACCTATCCTATCCACTCCTTTGCGGCAATCATCGCCGGAGGCGACCTTAGGTCCGTTCCCATAGGCCCGGAGAGGGATTTTATGGCGGATCTGCAGATAGCGGTGCGGCAGACCTGGCCCAGGCCGAGGATGCTGGTCATCTCCTTTCCCCACAACCCCACCGGGGCCGTGGTGACCCATGAGTTCTTCGAGAAGCTGGTGGATTTCTGCCGCTCCGAGCGCATTCTCATTGTCCATGACCTGGCCTACGCCGACCTCTGTTTTGACGGCTACAAAGCCCCCAGCGTCCTGGCTGTCAAAGGCGCCAAGGATATAGCCGTGGAGGCCTTCTCCCTTTCCAAGAGCTACTCCATGGCCGGCTGGAGGGTGGGCTTCATCTGCGGAAACCCCAAGATGGTGGCGGCATTGACCCGCATCAAGAGCTATTTGGACTATGGGGCCTTCCAGCCCATCCAGATAGCGGCCATCATAGCTCTAAACGGCCCCCAGGACTGTGTCCAAGAAATAGTTAACACCTATAGAGAGAGAAGGGATGTACTGGTGGAGGGCCTCTCCAAGGCCAACTGGCAGGTTACCGCCCCCAAGGGCGGTATGTTCCTGTGGGCATCCATCCCCAAGGAGTTCCAGGCCTTGGGATCGGTTGAGTTCGCCAAATCCCTCATCACCCACGCCAAGGTGGCCGTCTCACCAGGTTTGGGATTCGGCTCAGGCGGAGAGGGCTTCGTGCGCTTCGCCCTGGTGGAGAATGTCCAGCGCATCCGTCAGGCCACCCGCTCAATAAAGAGAGCCCTTACTTCCATGCCCAGGGAGAACGCTGATATTAAGCTTGCTCTGTAGGGGAGAACGCTGATATCAAGCTTGCACTGTAGGGCATAAAGCATATTTTTTTCTTTCAATTGCTATTATTTCAGCGACTTATAAGCAAAAGAGGCGTGGGCCTAGGGCCCACGCCTTTTTTTTGCGGTTTATGGAGGGTTTTGCTGGATATTGTTGTTGGATGTTTTTTTGGCTTAGGACTAGCTATAGCTAGTCCTTTGGCCTCTAGCCCAGGGCGCTGGCGGTGGACTCAAGGTTCGCGCTGTACTCGTTTAGCTTGTTTCTGAGGGTTCTTACGCTAATACCTAAAAGTCTAGCCGCGTGGGTGCGGTTACCGGAGGTTTGGGTAAGGGCCTTTCCTATGAGGCGCTTCTCCATCTCGTCTATGGTCATGATGGGCATGTCCGCGCTAGGGGTGTCAAGAATGGCGTCATGGGAGCTGTCACGGGCTTCTGGAGAGGCGTTTTGGGGCGAGCTGGAGCTATCTTCCATCTTCTCGAGGGCGCTTTTGGAGGAAGAGGCGCTTTGAGCTTGTTTAGTTACGGCTGGGTGTTTGAGCCTCTTGGCGCTCACTTCCAAGGCCGCCATGAAGCCGCTCTCGTCCATGAAGATATCAGAGGGCTCAATGGAAGGGCCTCCGGCCATTAGGACGGCTCTGGCCATGGTGTTTTCCAGCTCGCGGATGTTACCTGGCCAGGGGTGCTTGTGGAGTATGTCCATGGCGCCCGGGCTAATCTCTCTCGCCTCGCGGTTATTGAGTCTAGCGTATTTTTCTAAGAAGAACTGGGCCAGAGGGGCTATGTCCTCGGGCCTTTCTTTTAAGGATGGGATAAAGAAGGGCATGACGTTGAGGCGGTAGTAGAGGTCTCCCCTGAACTTTCCATCATCCACCCAGGTCTTTAGCTTGCGGTTGGTGGTGGCTATTACCCTCACGTCTATCTTATGGGGGCCCTTGCCACCCACCGGGTCGATTTCACCTTCCTGGAGCACTCTTAGAAGTTTCGCCTGGAGCGAGATGTCCATCTCGCTTATCTCATCAAGGAGGATGGTACCTCCCGAGGCCAGGTCGAATTTACCGGGTTTACGGGCCAAGGCGCCTGTGAAGGCGCCCTTCTCGTGCCCAAAGAGCTCGCTTTCCAGTAAGCTCTCCGGAAGTCCCGCGCAGTTTACCGCCACAAAGGGCCCCAGTGCCCTGTCTGAGTGCTTATGAATGAAGCGGGCCAGGAGCTCCTTACCTGTGCCACTTTCACCTTCCAAGAGCACTGTGGCGTTGGATCTGGCCATGCTCATGGCTAGGTTAAGAAGTCGCTCCATGATTTGGGACTTGTGCACAATCTGGCGCTCATCCTGGCTATCGCCTTCTACGCGGCTATTTTCCCTCTGGGCGTGTTCAGTTTCTTGGCTTAATACCCTCAGGATGGTCTCATCCACGATACCCGCCGGAAAGGGCTTCACCAGGTAGTCCTGGGCACCTTCGCGCATGGCGGCCACGGCCTCGTCCAGGCCTCCTCCGGAGGACATGATGACCACTGGCACCTCGGGCCTCTGCTTCTTGATGGCCTTGAGGAGCTTGAGGCCTCCGCCTCTACTTAGCCTTAGATCGCAAAAGACCAGATCGAATCTCTCGTCTTGGAACTTGCGCATGGCCTCCTCCGAGTCCTCGGCCAGCTCCACCGCGTGGCCCAGTCTGGTTATGGCCGTGAAGAGGGCTTGACGCATGTTTCTGTCGCTTTCAGCCGCCAGGATATGTCTTGAACTCATGGAACACCTCAAAATATTTTTTCTTTGTCTACCGCGCTCTATCTTTTAGATAGAGACCTTCCTAAAACGCTTAAATGATTAGGCTATTAGCCTTTCACTAAGCTGAAATACAAAAGTCTAAGTGAATAAGTCCCAGTGTCAGTTGATACTGGAGGAGCCTAACTGATCGCCAGATGGAATGTAGGGGAAGACCACCTTCACCCTGGCTCCCAAATCACC
>JAITJT010000191.1 GCA_031278795.1 Deltaproteobacteria bacterium
TAGAAGAGCCTGGAAAAGCCCTCCATGAAGCTTTGTCTTGTCATAAGAGTTTCCACAGGTGGGCCTAGCCCACCTGTGCCTCCTCCTTGTAGCCTAGAATCAATTTCTCGGTCTTGTTGATGAGCACGGTGAAGGCCATGCCCAAGATGGCAATACCTAACACCCCCACGTAGATCCTGGGGATATAGTTGTTAAGAGAGGCGTTGTGCACCAAATAGCCTAAGCCCGAGTTGGCGGAGAGCATCTCGGCGGCTATGAGGAAGAGGAAGGCGGTGGTGGATCCCATCTTGAATCCCGTAAATATGGAGGGAAGGGCCGCGGGTATGACCACCTTCCAGAAGATGCTCTTCCTGTCAGCCCCCATGCCGCGAGCCGCCTTGAGGAGCAGAGGATCCACGTTTGCCACTCCGTAGATGGAGAAATTTAGTATGGGAAACAGTGACGACCAAAATATTATGGCTAGCTTGGCCACCTCGCCCACCCCAAAGAGCAAGATAAAGAGGGGAAAGAGGGCGAAGGGATTGATGTTTCCCAGCAAAATAAAGAGTGGATTCAAAAACTTGGTGAGCCTGGGAAAGAAGCCCGCCAATAATATGGCCAGAGGAACGGCGGTCGCTATCGCCAGTAAAAGTCCCACCAGCACCCTCTCGGATGATGAGGCGATGTGGACAAAGAGCTCACCGTTTAAGATCAAGCGAAAGGCGTCCTTCACTATCTCAGATAGAGGCGGAATGAAACTGCCGTCCGCGAGACCCACGTAGGGGGCTATCTGCCACAAAAGTAAAAAGGCGATAATCCCGTACCAGCTCATCACCCTCTGGTTGACTGAGGCGACCGCCCCGTCGGACTTTCCGCCACCTCTGGCAAAATCCGCCCCCATGCCGTAGCTAGGTCCAACTTGTCCTATATCCGCCCCAAAATCCGCCATTTTTTCACCCCTGAAATGCTTAAAAAGCGCCTACAAATATTGGCATATTTATCTGTTTCAATTCTTAAGTTCCAAGCTTTGCCATAAAAGACAAAGCTTTCTCGTATTATCAAAGTGTTATTTCTAACAAGAAAGTCTTACTTTATTAACTAAGCATAACTCTTTGATAATATGGGTAAAAATTGAATAGAGCTCTTTCCCGCCTGAAAATATTAACACTTCCCTATTTCCATTTTGAGCTTTTTCCCGCGCCATAGCACTCACTTCCTTTTTAAGACTAAAAACCTGTATTGGTTCAAAACTTTAAACCAAAAACATAAAAAAATAAGGCTCAAAATCATCTCCATTACACACAAAACAAAAAACTAAAAAACTAAAAAGTAAAGGAAAGACAAAATCCTTTTTTTAATGCAAATCCCCTGTTTTGGGTGGTGTTGCACATCTTCTACAAAAATAAAAATAGGAAAAATCTTAATTTGCGCCCTCTAAATTAATAGAAAGGTGCTAAAAAAAATAAACTATCGCCCTTATGTGTGAAGAGAAAATGAGCGAAAACAATCATATTTCGTAAAATATTTGCAAAAAGAAAAAAACCTAAAAAATGCATCATTTGCGCAAATATTACTGAAATGTTAAGGTGTGATATCTCTTAGTTCTTTTTTCACAAATATAAAGATTTAAAGATCGATAAGTCCTTAATTGGCAAAAAAAACCTCTCACCCTCGCGCGAGACGCCTAAGCGCGTCCTCAAGCTCCAGGGGTACCGCCATCCCCATGATGCCCCTCTCGGAGAGGGCCTTCACCGCGGCCGGGCCCATCCTTCCGGCGAGCACCATGGCGCAGTCCATGAGGAGCTCGGAAGTCTCTTCCAAGGCTCCCTGGTCATGGGTTTTATCCCGACAGGGCTTGATCCCGGGGCGGCTCTCCAGGAACTCATAGGAGTAGGCGCCGTTCTGTTCCCTTAGCTGGTAGATTTGGAAGCTCTCGGTTCTACCAAAGCAGGCGTCAATGTATTTTTTGGACTCCGTGGCTATGGCCACGCGCTCCGGCCGGAAGACCTTTCTTTTGTAGCTTGGAGGGCTCTCCTCTTTAAGTTGTGTCTCAGCCATGGGAAAATGTCTCCTCAAAGGTTATTTCACCGTAGATCTCCCTGGAGTAGTCAGACACCCCGGGTACCCCGCAGGCGTCCGCCCGGCAGCGCCGGCAGTTCATCTTAACCGGAAGCTCCCTTTCAGCGCTTTGAGAGGCCCTGCGGTAATCATCTGAAGACGGGGGACTAAGGTGCGATAGCTCGCCCGCGGGTATCAGAGGTATTATGTTCAAGATCTCAGCTCCCCACTCTTTCACCTTCCTAGCTATCTCCGGGACGTGCCCGTCATTTACCCCGGGTATTAGCACCGTGTTAATCTTCACGATCATAGCGTTTTCCCGGGCGAGCTTAATCCCCCGCATCTGGGCGTCAATCAAGATCTCCTGGGCCTCTATGCCTTCTATTAAGCTCCCCTTGTAGAGAACAAAGCGGTTGATGTGGGAGAGGATCCTTGGATCCACGCTGTTAACGGTCACGGTCAAAGCTTCAACGCCAGAGAGGAGCATTCTCTCCATATTCTCCGGAAGCATGAGGCCGTTGGTGGAGAGGCAGGAGATGAGATCCGGATACTCGCCCTTGATACGGGAAAGCGCGTCCAAGGCGTGGTGCGAGGCTAATGGGTCCCCCGGGCCCGCCACCCCCACCACCTTCAGCTCCGGGCATAG
>JAITJT010000121.1 GCA_031278795.1 Deltaproteobacteria bacterium
CTCCACAGGCGGGTGGAAACTTAAGGCGGCAAACAATCTTTTTCTCAGTTTGATGATCGCTCTCTTAGGGAGAGCCATTAGAAAGCATTAAGCCCTTGAATCAAACGCTCGCCACAAAACTAGCGGCTGGGGCGTGAAGTTAAGCGTGGATGAAGCTTGGCGCCTTTATGCTTTTTATAGTCGAAGGATGGGCCGGAGCACCAGTCCTTCCCGAGCCAGGGCTACTGGGCGTGGAGCTAGGCGGTGCGCTTTCCGGGATGTCCGTAGCCGGAGGCGAGACCGCGTCTGCCTCAGGGTTTGGGGCGCTGGATCCACTGGGCGGCTGGATCTCTGTTAGGTTGTCAAGATCTTGGTTGCTCAGATCATAACCCTTGGGGGTGTAGTTTCCGGAGAGGGCTGACACTACGTTCTGCCTGGTCTCCTTTAGCTTCTCAGTTAGGCTGTCGCGCTCGCTGGTGAGGGTTTTAAGCTGGTCTTGTAGGGTCTTGACCTCATCTGAGCAGGGCTCGCCGCTATTTTCCATGGCCGTGATATCCACCTTGGTGAGGTTCTCTAGGTCGTGGTTGCTCAGGTCATAGCCAGAGGGCGTGTAGTTGCCGCCAAGGGCTCCCACTATGTTGGCCCTGGTCTCCTTGAGCTTGTTCCTCACGTCGTTGCGCTCTTTTAAAATTCCCGAGACCTGCTGCTCAAGGGACATTAGCTGGGCCTGACAGGGGTCACTCTGTCTCGGGGCGGCCGCCACAGAGCTAGCGCCGGCCTCAGGAGAGGCGGGTGTCGCGGGCGTGGCCGTGGCCTCAGGATTATCGAACGCGGAGTGCGTGCTGGAAGCCTCGGGAATGCTGGAGGCGCTGGGGGCGGCCTCCGGGACATCCTGGGACTGGGCAGTCAAAGATGACGCTCCAGGAGGTGCGGCTTCCGGAGACGCGGCTTGGGAGCTGCCATGCGCGGCTGCGGCCGCGCCAGAGGCGGCCGCGGTACCGCCAGAGGCGGCAGCGGTACCGCCAGAGGCGGCTTGCGCGTGAGTGGAGGGGGCCGCGGCCTCAGGGCTTGCGGCCGGAGTGGCGCTTGAGCTGGCGCTATCCCCCTGGTGGGCCCTTGAACCCTCGGTAGCTGTAGTTGTGCCCGCCGCCGTAGGGGCGTCGGACTTAGTCAGGTCGGCCTTGGGCGCGTCAGCCTTGGCTGCGTCGGTCTTGGCTGCGTCTGTTTTAGGTGCGTCAGCTTTGGCGCTATCAGTCTTGGGGGTATCGGCCTTGGCTGCATCAGCCTTGGCGGGGGTGCCTCCCGCGGCACTCGCCCCACCTGATTTGGCGCTATCACCTGATTTGGCGCTGTCGGTTGAGGATTCCGCCGGCTTGGCTGCCGTGTTCTTGCAGGATGTCAGCTGGTCCTCCATGGCGACCATGTTGGAGGCGTAAGTGCGGTTCTGGGTCTTGAGCTCAGAGATGTCGGCAGTCTGCTGGGTCAACTGGGTCTGAGCCTGGCTGAGTTTTGAGGTGCTGTCGCTCAGCTGGGAGCTGGTGGAGTCCAGATCCGATTTCAGCTTGTCCCGGTCGCTTGAGACTGAGTCAAACTGGGTCTGGAGGGCAGTAAGCTTCTGGTTGAGGTCATTGGCCTCACCCGCGGCCGAGCGCCATAGATAAAGGAACAGGATGATAAGGATAGCAGCTATGACAGAGATACTTATTTTTAACATGATTGACCCGCCTGTTAATGTTGGTTAAGAAAAGTTCCCCGGGAAAATGTGGTGGCAAGTATTAGAGATTCGCCTTTGAAAAGACTTCCGGATTGTGTGGCAACATGCGCCTTTCCCTTAGGCGTGGACTTATGATTAGTACATGATTTAGCGCTATGTGTGGCCAAAGGGAGGCTACGCGACAATTAGATTATTTTTTTGCTTCTAAAAAAATATTCGCCGATTTTTTACACCTTAAAATTTATAAAGACCCTTCCGCGGGTGTGCATTTTTGGTGTGATATTTTCTTAAGACCTCAACAAATTGTGGGAGTTTCAGGGAAACGCACAATTATGATGGACTAGCTCTCTGTCAATGGCCTATGAAAGGCCACTCTCTATGTCGTGGAAGGGCGTTTATCGCATGGGTGAAAAAAGTCCAAAAAGTGTGTTGCGGCGATTGATTTGTTACTTATGCTATTATACACAATCAAAGCAAATGAAAAAACTTCCACTATCAACTATATCACAGACGCAACCTTTGGCAAGACCGTGAGGCATTTCTTTACGGCTCTTCATGCGCTAAAAAAATTCCCCCTAAGCTTTTTGACTTTTGAAAGGGATCTTGTTTGAAAATAATACTTGCCAAAAGCCTAGGTTACTGCCTGGGCGTCCGGAGGGCCATGAACCTGGCCTTCACCGCTCTGAAACGGGCCAAGGGCCCGGTTCTCTCTGTGGGGCCCATCATCCACAACCAGGCGGCCTTCGATCTCCTCAAGCAAAAAGGTCTCTCCCTCTACCAAGACGATAGCCCCCTCACACAAGACACGGTGGTCATTATCCGGGCCCACGGACTCCCTCTGGATAAAGAGGAGTGGTTCAAAAACAGCCCGGCCACGGTAATTGACGCCACCTGCCCCAAGGTGGCGGCGGTGCAGAAGCTACTTAGAAAAGAAGCACTTTCAGGAAGAAACATTATAATTTTAGGCCAAAAAGGACACCCGGAGGTGGAGGGGCTCTTAGGCTACTCCATGGGCCTAGGCGCGCTAGTGAGCGAGCCAGAGGATGTGGAGAGGCTTCCGGACTATGAGAGGGTGCTATTAGTCTCCCAGAGCACCCAGGACATCTCTCTTTGGGAGGAGGTCTTGGATAGGGCTCAAAAGAAGTACCAAGGCGGGGATTTTAAGGCCGTTAACACCATCTGCCAGGCCACAATTGTGAGGCAGAGGGAGGCTAAGGAACTATCCAGGGAGGCGGATGCCCTGGTGGTGGTGGGCGGAAAGGAAAGCGGAAACACCGCGAGGCTTTTTAATATATTAAATGAGAGCCATAAACCCACCATAGCCGTGGAGGGCCCGGAGGATATCCCCGCAAATTTCCCAGAAGGTAAGGAAAAGGTGGGGGTGATGGCCGGGGCCTCCACCCCCAACTGGCAGATAAGGATGGTGGTTCAGGCCTTACTAGCCTCCGGAAGGGCCACGGAGAAGAACCTAAGGGCGTCTCTGGGTAGGTTCTTTAGGGCCTTGGTGCTCTCCAGCACCTACGTGGGCCTGGGCAGCGGGGTCTACGGCTGGGCCCTCTCCAAGGCCATGGGTTTCAATCTTCCAGCCATTTACTTTGGGCTCTATGTGTATTTCGCGGTCTCTAACCACCTGCTTCTAGGATTCCTGGATAGGGACTCGGCCAAGTACAACGACCCGGACCGGGCCGCCTTTCTCCACAAATACGAGCGTCCCTTGGTGCTTTTGGGGCTAATGTGCCTCTTTCTCTCCATCTCCAGCGCCTTTTTCATCTCTATAAGAGTATTCGCCTGTATAGTTGTCTTCTCCCTTCTTTCCCTCACCTTCGCCCTTAGGGGCGTGGAGAGGGCCCTAGAGGAGATAAAGATAGGACCCATAAGGCTCTCCCTCCTTTTAAACAAGACCATGAAGGGCGCCTTAGGCTGGGGCCTTCTATTAAACATCCCTCCCCTTTTAGGGGAGCCCCCCCTAATCCCTTGGTCACATCAGGGCCTCATCCTCCTCTTCGCCTCGCTAATTGCCGCCTTTCTCCAGGTCTTCACCAGGTGCTTCCTCATGGACATGCTGGACGCCAAGGGCGACAGGGTCTTCGAGCGGGAGACTCCGGCCTCAATCCTTGGCTACCGGAAAGCCCCCAGGTTTTTGGCGAGGCTCATAGTCTTCTGGGGCATCTACCTAATCGTCCTGTGGGCCACAGGGGTCTTCTCCAGCTACGCCCTTCCGCTCATTTTGGCGGGCCCCTTATACAACTGGCTCATCCTCTTGAGGCTAAAGTGCCGCGCGGACCTGGGAGGCTACCACTTCGACCTTATGGTCGATGCCCAGTTCTTTCTCTGTGGGCTCTTGGCCCTTTTGTGGTCATGGGTATAGGAAAACTTTGCGATATGGAAAGAAGTCGCGAAATTCAAAAACAAAATCCAAGACAAAATATAGCTAAAACATAGCTAAAACGAAGCTAAATCAAAGGACGTAGCAAAAAACAAAGCAAAGACGAAAGAAAGAGCTAATCAAAAAGCCAAAACAAATGAGTTAGCCAAGTGGCGACAACACTAAAAGCAACGCTTAGAAAAAAATCAAAACAAATATGAAACAAATAGCCAAACAAAAGTAAAAGCCAAACAGAGCAAAGCTAAATAAAGCAAAAGCTAAACAGAATGAAAGCTAAACAAAAACTAAACACAAGCGCCACCAAATACAAATGTCATTACAAAAGCCGCAGCCAAATCAAAAAGCTTTCCAATAATCCAGGGAATAGCCCCAAACGCGGAAAACCCCGCCTGTTGGGGCGGGGTTCTCCGGTGAAACTAGAGAGGCAGGTTAGCTATGATGGGCTTTTGGTCTAGAACTCGAAGTCGTCGTCGTTGTCCATGGGGAGGGCCTTGGTCTCGGCGGCGCGGGCCGGGGCCTTCCTGACAGCGGCGGGAGGAGGCGGAAGCGTGGGCTTGGGCTTGGGCATGGAGGAGCCCTTGGATTTCTTGGCGCCTGAGAATCCACCTGAGTTGGAGCCGTAAACTATGAAGGACATGTCATCCACGGCCCTCATGAGGTTCTCGGCCTGGATGGTCAACTGGCCCGCGGCAGAGGCCGACTCCTCGGCAGAGGCGGCGTTGGACTGGGTGACCTTGTCCATCTGGGTCATGGCCGTGGTTATCTGGCTAATGCCCTGTGACTGCTCCTTGGAGGCCTCGGCCACTTCCGAGACCAGCTGGGCCACTTTCGAGGAGTTGGTGGCCACGTTGTGGAAGTTCTCAGAGGTCGAGTGAACCATCTCGGATCCGGAGTTGATGTTGGAGATGGTGGCGGCGATCAAATCCGCCGTGTTCTTGGCGGCATCCGCCGAGCGGATGGCCAGGTTCCTCACCTCGTCCGCGACCACCGCGAATCCAGCGCCGGCCTCGCCGGCCCTGGCAGCCTCCACGGCCGCGTTCAAGGCCAGGAGGTTGGTCTGGAAGGCTATCTCGTCAATGGTCTTGATGATCTTTCCTATCTCGTTTCCGGAGGTGGCTATCTGATCCATAGCCGCGATGACGTTGGCCATGGAGGCCTCGGCCTTGGCCACGGCCTCATTGGTGTGGCTCATGAGGGAGTTGGCCTCTATGGCATTGTCCGAGTTCCTCTTGGTCATGGAGGATAGCTCCTCTAGGGCCGCTGAGGTCTCCTCCAGGGACGCGGCATTTTCGGTGGCGCCCTCCGCCAAGGTGTTGGAGGCGCTGGAGAGCTCTCCGGCGGCGGTATCCACCTCGTTCGCGCCTTCATTAAGGGTGGAGATTACCGTGTTGATGGGAACCGTTATGCCCCGGGTGATGAAGATGGCCAGAAGCAGGCTTATGACTATGGCGACGATTACGCCCACCACCAAGCTAACTAGAGAGGTAGTTATGGAGCTCAGGGTCTCGGCCGCGAACTCGTTGGTAAGCTGGGTGAAGGCGTTGTTCATTTCGGTGTTTACCTTCAGTAGCTCGGCGCGCAGCTGGACACGCTTGGGGCCGACGTCCAGGTCGTGCTGGAAGGTGTTCTTCAGGATACCCATGGCGTTTATACAGACCTGGGTGGCCTTGATGAGCTCATTTAGCTGATCCTTGGAGGCCTGGTTGACGGTCTCGGCCGCGTGGGTCTTCATCTTCTCCAGGAGCTCATTGGCCTGAACCACGGCGTTGTCGAAATACTTGGGCTCCTGATAGTAGAGACCCCTGACCATGTTGAGGTAGAAGTCGCTGGCGGCCACGTCCATGTCAACCGCCGTGTGCACGCGGCTGAAGAGGTTGTGCAGCTCCTCGGCGGTGGCGTCCTCGTTGTTCATGGCGACGTCCAGCCTCTGCTCCTCCAAGGCCCGGAAGTTTTTCATCTCCTCGGTGAAGCTGTTGTAGCTGTTCGCCACCACGCTGCGGTTGCTAATGACGTCGGAGCCGATCTTCGGGAGCTCCGAGGCCATGGTGAAAAAATCGCCGTGCATCTTTTCCACCTGGGTGGCTAGATCCCGCGCCTGGGGGTTGTCCTTGGCCAGGCCCTTGGCGATGAGGTTCTTGAGCTGATCCAGGTTGGCGTTGACTTGGGCGTTGTAAGATTCCACTTGTTTCCAGTTATCATCATTGAAGGTGTAGGAGAATTCTATGATGGACAAACTCTCCATGGCGATGTTGAACTGGAGTTCCGCGGCTGCGTTGTTTCCAGGCATTATGAGGTCGCGGAGATCCTGGGTTTCTTTCTGCACCCTGATGAGGGAGATGGCCACATAGCCAGTGATGAGCACAAAGACAACACATACCGCGATAAAGCCCAGGATTATTTTGGTCCCTAGTTTCATATTGAATTTTTCCTCCAAACTGTTCCCGAGAGGTTTACAAGACGAAAAAAATGTTTCTAGAGACAGTGCCGGATGTGACGGGGCCCGGGAATCCCTTGCGAGAGCCGTGAGTCAGCCGCAGTCTCTGTTTTATGCCTGATAGTGATTATTTTCGAAAGGGCCTGAATTTGAACTTTTTTAATCTCATCCATTTATTATATTGTCGGTAAAATACTTAAAAGTCAAGGCGCCCAAAGATGGCTTTTCTTTTTTAAGGCCTGATTATAATGCCGTTTACCCCATTTGCTGTGGTTCGTGAAAGCTTCTTCCACATTATACGTCTAAAAGGGAATAACTGTGTAAAGAAGATTAATTTTAGCTCGAAAGGGACAAAATAAAGTGAAAAATATCCACCGCTACAATGGGGTCAGCTAATAAAAAAATACACTAGTTTGGGAAATTTTGCCAAAAAAACTTTGATATGGCTAATTTTAGGGCCCCTGGAAGCTAAAAAAGCGGGCTCACCCTTTCCCGTTTTGGGCTGATTTCTTTATGGAAGTTTAGATAGAAAGAAAGAGCTAATAATTATATGCAAAAAACACAGTCCCTGAAACCTTAAATTCTCTAAAATCTAGTGTCCAAAAGAGCGAGACGCCTATTTTCGGCCATCAACCCTAGTGTCTCAAAAACCAGAAGGGCGCTAATACAATCCTTCATCTCTAGTGGCCCAAAAAGGGAGCGCGCCAAATATATAGTGTTTCTAAAGCGCCGCGCGCTAAAATAATCCATCTACTCTAGTGTCTCAAATTGGAGCCTACCGAAATATAGTAGTTCTAAAATATAGCGCCCAAATTTATTTTTTTTAGAAAAGGCGGTGAAACTAGAACGAGTGAGCTAAAGTGGAAAGAGCGCGTCCAAGTCCTAGGCCTTATGAAAAATTTTGCCGCCTGGGTAAAATTCCCTTGCTCCAGTCAGTTTTGGGAAATTTGTGATTCTTTAGTTTGGACCAGGCACATTTTTGGGGATAAAAAAAATTTGGAGGCTTTTTAAGGCTAGTTCCAAGCTATCTTGGGGGCCTCCACTTTCGGCCCTTTGTGGGCGTAAACGTTCAAGCGTTCATAATATACACTAGTTTTGGTGTTAGGGTATACTACTTCTACAATAAGTGGTGGAAATTTTAACGCGCAAAAAGAAACCAATATCTTCTATATTTTATAACATTTCCGGCCGTTTTGGGGAGGCTTCTTGATTTTTTTCATAATTTTA
>JAITJT010000194.1 GCA_031278795.1 Deltaproteobacteria bacterium
AACCACCAAGGGCCCTAAAGGAAAAGGCGCCTTAAATGCCCTATGTGATCCCCCTATCCCAAATGAGTAAATATTTTTGAGGCGATTTGGTGTTAAAATGGCTTGTTCCAAAGCCTTCATGGGAAAAATCTCTATTTTTCCCCTAAATTCTAGCTCTCTTAGGCGCTAGCTCCACTTAGGGAGAAAGTTCTCTTGGTTCTAGCTTCAATTTGGTAGAAAATTCTCTTGGTACTAGCTCCTTTTGGCTATCTTCCGTAAACACCGCGCATCTAGCTGCCGCGGATCAAGTACGCGGCTGGTTTCAGCGACTAGCTAAATATGACTAACATATATATATGTAGCTGTAATTCTAATTATCTCTAAATCCAAGGATTTTCCCAATCTTTAATATCAAAAGTTCACCAGGGGTTCAGGAGTCCCATGGAAAATACAGAGCCCAACCTGGGAATCATTTTTTTCCCGGCCTATGACTGGGCCATATCAAATTCCCACCCGGAGAGAGAGGAGAGGCTCCTCTACACCCACGACCAGCTGAGGGAGGAGGGAGTCTTCGACTCCCCGGGCATAAGGGAGTACAGGCCTTTTCAGGCCAGTGAAGAGGACTGCCGGAGGGCCCACTTCTTTCCCCTGGGCTTAGAGGTGGTGGCCCGGGCTCCCCACCTCATCAGCGCCGGAGGGGCCATCAAGGCCGGGCAGCTGGTGGCCGAGAAGAGCGCCAAGAAGTCCTTCGCCCTGGTGAGGCCACCAGGACACCACAGCGGCAAGGTGGTCCACGGAGGGAGGGGCTTTTGCAACCTAAACAACGAGGCCATCATGATAGAGTACCTGAGGGCCAAATACGGCTACAGGCGCATAGCCATCGTGGACACGGACTGCCATCACGGAGACGGTAGCCAGGATATCTACTGGTACGACCCGGATATGCTCTTTATTAGCCTCCACCAGGACGGAAGAACCCTCTATCCTGGATCCGGGGCCTTTACGGATCTGGGGAGCCCCAGCGCCTGGGGCGCGACCGTAAACATCCCCCTTCCACCGGAGACAGGCGACGAGGGCTTCCATCTGGCAATTAGCGAGATAGTGAGGCCTATATTAGATGAGTGGAAACCCGAGCTGGTCATTAACTCCGCCGGCCAGGACAACCACTTCACCGATCCCATCACCAACATGAAGATAACGGCCAAGGGCTACGCCAAGATGTCCCAGATGATAGACCCGGACATAGCGGTCCTGGAAGGTGGCTACTCCATCCAAGGGGCGCTACCCTACACCAATCTGGGGATTATCTTAAGCATGGCGGGGCTTGATTGGGAGGGGCTCCATGAGCCCCTCCCCAAGACAGGCCCGCCGGAGACCAGTCGCTCCACCCTGGAAGGAATCAAGAGGATGGCCGAGATGATCCATAAGCTAAGATCCGAACCGGTTAACCTTAGCCTCACGGGATCGGTCAAGGAAGGCGACTATTACGTGAGAAACAGGCGCATAGCCTATGACAGCCATCCGGCGGATTACAAGACCCAGAGTCGCTGGCCCTCTTTTTTCACGGAAAAGAGAACCGAATACCTCCGGGACTGCCAGCACTGCCCCGGGGTGCTCATCATAAAGAGTAGCTCAGATGTGTGCAAAGAAAAGGTCTTCGCCTCTCTTCCCCATAAGCCCTGCGAAAAATGTGAGAGCATCTTCAAGCGGGTGGAGAGAGATGGAACTTTTAGCATCTAAGAGTCTAAAAGCTAATAATACTATAGGCTAAATATTCTAAGCCTTAGCGAAGAGCTCTCCGGCCTTTCTGGCATCCAAGAGCTGCTCCTCTGTGAAGTCCTTGGGCCCCTCTATGGAGCGGTAAAGGAGACTGGTGAAGCTCTTGGGGAAGCTTAAGGAGTCAAAGAGGTACCTAACGGCCAAGGTCACCGGGGTAAAGAGCTCCTGGCCCTTGGTGGCTCCCACGGCCAGTAAAAAGCCCTTGGTGTCGGGCTTGGGGCCGCTCGTCTCCTTGAGTACGTAGCGCCTGGACCAGTTGGCCTGGCTCCTATCCAGGATAGCCTTCCCCTGGGAAGGCATGTCATAGAAGAAGATGGAGGTGGATATCACAATCCTTGTGGCATTCTCCCAGGCTCCGTAGATGACCTTCATGTCGTCATCCGTTATGACGCATTTACCGTCCCTGGCGCACTGGTTGCAGCCCAAACAGCCTTTGATATTTAAATCTGAGACAGAGAGGAACTTAAAGCCCGCGCCGCTTACCCTAGCGCCTTTCTCAAACTCCTCCAAGAGCTTATATGAGCTTCCGTGTTTCCTGGGGCTTAGATGCAAGCCCAGTATCTCCACAGCACTATCTTTATCCATAGTTATCTCCCACTAGTAATCAAATAATCATTTTTAGTAAGCGGGCCGCCGTCTCTTTTAGGAGACCAGGCGGCCCGAGGCATTTTCATCTTGCGTTAACCTTTAGCTTAGCTTAAGGCGCTTCCTGGTGGCCTTTAGCCCTTCCTCTAAATCGTCCAGGACCTTCACGGAAAGTGGACTGTTCTCCAAGACCCAGGTGAGGGCAGTGCTCTTGTTGGCTCCGTGGTAGTCCGAGCCGTTGGTGGCGACCAAGTTCGCCCTACTGGCAATGACGGAAAGAAGCGCTGTCAAGAGCTCGCCGTTGTCCGGGTGGTAGGCCTCCACCCCCACCAGGCCCCATTCCTTCAAGAGCTCCAGGTGCTTTAGATAGTCATGGAGCTTAAGTCCCATAGATATGGGGTGAGCGAGTACCGGGGCGTAGTTGGCCTTTAGTAATAGCTCAATCCCCTCCTTGGCGGAGAGTCGCCTCTTCTCCACGTAGCCCGGCTTCCCCCTGGCCAAATACTTGTCAAAGGCCTCCTGCTTATGGGCCACGTAGCCGTGGTCAACAAGAGCCAAGGCCAGATGCGGCTTTCCAAGCTGCCCCTCGCCCGCTATCTCACAGACCCTGTCCCAGCTCAGCTGAAAACCCATGTCCACCAGCTTTTTAAACATCTCTCTATTGCGCTCTTCTCTAAAACTCTTGATAAAACCCAGATCCAAAGCCTCCACGCCCTTTTCCTCGAAATGGTATCCCAGCATGTGGGTGGTACCTGAGTAGTTGAGGCTGAGCTCGCATCCGGCTATCACCTTAAAATTAAGGCGCTTCCCAGCTAGAAAGAGCTCGTCTATGCCCTCGGTGGTGTCGTGGTCCGTCAAGGCCAAGGCCTTAAGACCCGCCGTCTTGGCGGTGAGCACCAGCTGGGTAGGCGTTAGGGTTCC
>JAITJT010000199.1 GCA_031278795.1 Deltaproteobacteria bacterium
ATCTCCAGGGTGTCGCGGTTGTAGCGGCTTCCTCCACAGGTCTCGCACTTTACGTGAACGTCCGGAAGGAAGTGCATCTCAATGTTTAATACTCCATCACCCCGGCAGGCCTCGCAGCGGCCTCCCTTCACGTTGAAGGAGAAACGGCCCGGCTGGTAGCCCCTAGCCCTTGACTCAGGTAGACGGGCGAATAGCTGCCTGATGGGGGTAAAGAGGTTGGTGTAGGTGGCTGGATTGGATCTAGGCGTTCTTCCTATGGGGCTCTGATCTATGTCTATGACCTTGTCCAGACGCTCCAAGCCCTTCACGCTTTTGTACTCCCCGGCCCGGTGGCGGCCCCTAAAGAGCTGCACTTGGAGGGCCTTGTAGAGGGTCTCCAAGACTAGAGTGGATTTTCCTGAACCTGATACCCCTGTTACGCAGGTGAACACCCCTAAGGGAAAACTAACTGTTAGGTTTTTGAGGTTATTGGCCTTGGCGCCGGTTATGGTGAGCTCGCCCTTGTCCTTCTTGCGGCGGCGTGAAGGCACGGGTATCTCTTTGGCCCCGGAGAGGTAGAGGCCGGTGAGTGAGACCTTGTCCTTGAGGAGCGCGGCCGGGCTTCCGGAAAATATGACCTCTCCCCCGTGCTCGCCTGCGCCAGGACCTAGGTCCAAGACGTGGTCGCTAGCTAGGATGGTGTCAGCGTCGTGCTCCACCACCACCACCGTGTTACCTAGGTCCCTCATGCTCTTAAGAGCCGCAAGGAGCCTGGCGTTGTCCCTTTGATGAAGTCCGATGGAGGGCTCATCCAGGATGTAGAGAACCCCCACCAGCCTGGAACCTATCTGGGTGGCCAGGCGTATCCTCTGGCTCTCTCCTCCGGATAAGGTCCCTGAGGATCTGGAGAGGTTTAGATAGCCCAGGCCCACGTCGTGGAGGAAACCCAAGCGGGCCTTAATCTCCTTAATTATCCTCTCGGCTATGGCCGCCTCCTTGGAGGGGAGTACCAGGTCCTGAAAAAACTCCAGGGCCTTGGTGACGGTTAGCTTGGCTATCTGGTCTATGTTCTTTCCACCCACCAGAACGGCCAGGGCCTCGGGTTTGAGCCTGGCGCCCCCGCACTCGTGGCAGGTCTGAAAGCTCATGAAGTCGGATAGCTCGTCTCTTATCTCCTGGCGCTCGGTCTCGTGGTAGCGGTTACTCAGAAGGTTCACCAGGCCCTCGAAGGGCCTGGTGTAGTAATAGCGGTGACCGTCCCTCTCATAGGAGAAGCGCACGTTTTCAGGGCTTCCGTAGAAGAGGATGTTCTGGGACTTCTTAGTGAAGCTGGAAAAAGGCGCCTCCATGTCCCAGTCGAAGTGCTTGGCTAGGCCCTCTATCTGGGATGGGAAAAACACCCCTCCGTTTCTACCGCCCACGGCTATGGCCCCTTCCGCTAAAGAGAGCTCGGGGTTGGGTACGATTAGCTGGGGGTCGAAGAATACGTTGGCCCCCAGGCCGTCACAGGCCGGGCAGGCCCCCTGGGGGTTGTTGAAGGAGAATAGCTGGGGCGTTAGCTCCGGAAACGAGAGGCCGCAGTAGTCGCAGGCGAACTTCTCGGAAAAGAAGAGCTCCTCAGTTATCTTGGAGTTGCTATCCACTATGGCCGCCGTAAGCACTCCGCCACCCACCTTGAGGGAGAGCTCCACCGAGTCGGTGAGCCGCCTCCTCACGGTCTCCTTCATCACCAGACGATCCACCACCACCTCTATGCGGTGCTTCTTTTTCTTATCCAGGGTAATCCCTGAGTCCAGCTCCAGGATCTCACCTTCCACCCTTACCCTGGCGAAACCATCCTTCTGGAGCTTCTCTAAAAGCTTCTGGTGCTCGCCCTTCCTGTCCTCCACCACTGGCGCCAAGAGCAAAAACCTGGTGCCATCCGGAAGCGCCATGAGCTTGTCCACTATGGAGACTGCCGACTGGCTCTTGATGGGTCTTCCGCAGTTGTAGCAGTGCGGCTCTCCTGCTCTCGCGAAGAGTAGCCTCATGTAGTCGTGGATCTCGGTTACCGTTCCCACCGTGGAGCGGGGGTTCTTGCTGGTGGTCTTCTGCTCTATGGATATGGCCGGAGACAAGCCTTCAATGAGATCCACGTCCGGCTTATCCAGCTGGGCGAGAAACTGCCTGGCGTAGGCCGAGAGGGACTCCACGAACCTACGCTGGGCCTCGGCCCTCAGCGTGTCAAAGGCGAGCGAGGACTTACCTGACCCGGATAGCCCGGTTATCACGGTGAAGGCGTCCCTGGGTATATCGCAGTCAATATTCTTGAGGTTATGCTCCCGGGCGCCTCTGATTATGATGGTGTCTAGCGTCAAGTTTACTTTTTTCCTAGCTGGTCGCGAACCAATAGAGGGCCAGCTCATAGGAGCGGGCCCCAAAGCCCTCTATGGCCCCTATGGCCGCCCCGGACAAAAAAGAGTGCCTACGCACGTGCTCCCTGGCGTGGGGGTTGGTGAGATGCACCTCAATTACCGGAACGCTCACCGAGAGCACGGCGTCCCGGATGGCCAGCGAGGTGTGGGTATATGCCCCGGCGTTGAGCACCGCCCCCTGATACTCACCCGTGAGGCCCTGGATGCGGTCCACCAGGTCGCCCTCGTGGTTGGACTGGTAGAAATCCACGTTGAGGCCCATGCCTTCGGCCTTCTGTCTGAGGCTCACGTTAAGATCCGTTAGCGAGAGGAAGCCGTAGAGATCGGGCTCCCTTTTTCCCAGCATGTTCAGGTTGGGTCCATTGAGGACGAGAATTTTCTTCATTGATTAATCCCTCTTTGGTGGTTTAGGTGGACATGGGCGAGCGTTAAGTTTAAATCAAGATTGACAAGCCTCAAACAAGGCCTCTGCAGAAACTGGGATTATACCACAAATTGTTGTTTTAAATAACGCATGCAACTATTGAACTTTTATGTTTAGGGAAAATATTAGAGCTTTTATTTGTGCATTCACTAAAACAATCCATCCACGAAACCTATAAATTTATGAGGAACATGGAGGTATAATATTTTTTTTTCTCTATTACACTTGTCATCCGCGGCTAATATTGATCATGGGTTAATCCTGGGTTTACCCTGGGTTTTTCAGAGCTCACTAGCTAAAGAATTTCCACATATTTGTAAAATTCCTTCTATCCGCCTTGTCCTATCTTTGTGGAACGCCAGTAAGACTACATGTTCCGCGCTACTTATGGATTATTTTGGCCTAAGGACATATTACGCATTACCAGCGCATAAATTTTTGAA
>JAITJT010000210.1 GCA_031278795.1 Deltaproteobacteria bacterium
CGTTCCCGTTTCTCGTAGGATTTTATGAATTTAGACACCATCATCACCATAGACGGCCCCTCCGCGGCCGGTAAATCCACTTTGGCCAGGGAGCTAGCCCGCTGCCTGGGCTGGAGCTTTCTTGACACGGGAGCCATCTACCGGGCCGTAGCCGTGGTGGCTATGGAAAAAGGCCTGATGGAGAGCTCTCCGGAGCTTTTGGGGAAATTTGTGGCCTCTCTGGACATCAGGGTGGAGTTGACCGCTGACAAGAGCCGCATCTTTTTGGGGGATAGGGAACTTACCAGCCTCATCCGGAGCGAGGAGGTGGGAAAGGCCGCCTCCCAGATTTCTAGCTACCCTGAGGTTAGGAGGGCCCTCCATGAGCTCCAGGCCCGCCTGGGGGAAAAAGGAAGGCTGGTTACCGAGGGGAGGGATCAAGGAACGGCCATTTTTCCCTGGGCCAGGCTCAAGTTTTTTCTAACTGCCACCTTGGAGGAGAGAGCTAAAAGAAGGCATAGGGAGCTTCTGGAAAAAAATCCAACAATTTGTTACGACGATATCTTGGAAAAGATGACTTCCAGGGACCGTGCCGATGAGACCAGGGAGGCCACCCCCTTGAGAGTGGCCCCCGGGGCTATAGTCTTAAACACGACTGAACTCACCCAGGACAATGTCTTGAAGATCATGGAGGAAAAGGCCAGGGAGATTTTTTCGGACGTCTTGTGAAGATCTGCCAGATAGTGGCATAAACTAAACATAGTTTTCCGGGGAAAGGTAATTTCAAAGTTGTTTTTTGTGAAAGATATGATAAAGTTTTGCAAAAAATTTAAAAATATTTTTGTTGTTTGTTGGAATAATCTTAAGCCCACGGACTTATATGAATATAATGGCAAAGCCCCTTGCGGGTAAATTTAAGACTTTGACAAAGTGTAACAATTTTACCAGAAGATTTTTGGCTAATTGATGTACAATTCCTGAAAGCATTAGATGATTTCCCGCAACTTTTGAAAAATTCTGAAAAATTTTCTAAGAAATTTAAAAAAGTGTTTTCGTTATATTTAAGGTGGAAAGTGCACCTAGCGTTTATGGTTAATAAATAAATTTTACGGTATTATCAAGGAGTTATCTCTATTTAGGAAGCAAAAAACCAAAAGTATTGATTAGCAAAAAAATATGTTTAATCACCTGCTCAAAGGTGCTTTCATAATACTTTTAATTAAGCCCTAGCGAGAAAATTGGTTTTTTTACCCTAAATGCTGCCCCAAGGCGAATGTGTTAAATTTACACGATATAAGGGCGGATAGCTCATAGCATACACAAGATACAGTGTATCTGTGCCGCTTTAGGTGTTTTTTTTGGTCTGAAAATTGTATTGTCATGGGCAATTTTTCTGATAAACTACATACTGTTGGTTGATACCGACTTTTTAACCTCTTTCACGCTCGCGTTAAAACATATCCAAAGTCCCCCAGCGCCTAAGGTTTTGCCGTAAGCGCTATATTTTCATGAACTTCTTATAAATCAACGTATAGTTATGAATATCTAATATTTAATATATATACAAAGCCAAGATGAAATAAAGCTTCTAATCAGGGGCTTTTTTTTGGAGAATCTGTTATGGGTTTTCGTTCAAAAATTCTTCTGATGCTCTTCATTGTTTCCGCGATAATGTTGATACAGATAATTATCACGCTTACATTCACCAACAGCATGAACAACCACATGAAGGGTGAGTCCAACAAGCTGGTAAAGGATCTGACCGACATAATAGAGACTTCCGTCTCAGAGGGGGCGGTGGAGTCCTTGAAGGCGGACGTGACCGAGCTTTCCACGCTTCTGGCAAGGGCTCAGGATCTCCTTATCGTATCGAGGGAGTTCTTCGTCTCACAACACCATTTCGCGGCGCAGGGTTCGGCCCAGACACAGTTAGCTTTGACTGAGGTCTCAAATTTTTGCCAAAACATCATGAACCAGCTGCCCAAGTCCATCAACGGCATGGGAGCGACCTTTGAGCGGGGCGCGTTCTCGGAGCATTTTCCGTATTTCCTCCCTTACGCCTACAGGGAAGACGAGGCTTTGCATTATTCAGTGGACGTGTCCATAGAGGGCTTCGACGATCCAGGATCCATTCCGGAACTCACAAAAGAGGACTACATGGAGAAAGAGGTAGCCATGGAATATTACACGTCCTCCGTGCCAGTGGATTTAGACCGCTACAATGAGTCCCCGACAAACGTGAACTGGACAGAACCCTACGTGGATTACATATCAAAAGATGTGGTAATTTCAGCGACAAGCGCCGTAAACGACGACAGGAAGACTGTGGGAGTCGTCTTTGTGGATCTGACCCTGGACAGCCTGACAAGGATGTTGACGCAGTTGGCATCTAGGAGCCAAAACGCCCTGGGCTTCGCCTTTTCCATAAAGTCGGGAGGCATACTTAGCGTCCTGGGGCTTCCGGATTACGCGCCGGTGGAGATAGAGGATCCGGACAATCCTGGAGGCGACAAAATCGTTAAAATCACGGAAGTGAAAGACGTTCCCGCCATGGGCGAAAAAGTTCTAGAGCTCTTTGGTAAATTGAAGACAGGCGAAGTGGTTGTGGATGAGATTAATTACAACAACGAATCCTACAACATAATAGCCATAAATGAGGCGGATCTTTTCGGCATAGTAATACTCATGCCCCACAACGAGCTCTTCGCCGACACAAGGCGCGCCCAGACCATGATGGATGACCTCTACAGAACCCAGGAAAAAGACCTGCGAAAGGTTCAGATAACAACCGTAACCGCGCTCATCCTGATAATCGCCATCCTCACTTTTATGACGGTGTTCGTGCTGAGGGCGACCCAGAAACTGGTCGAACTCGCGAGAAAACTCGATGTGGTGGCGGGTGACATAAATAATATATCCGCGATAACCAACAAGATATCCGACGAGCTGGATTCCGACAGCGCCGGCCAGCTTAAATCGCTAAGTAAGACATCCGAGGCCATGAAGGAAATAATCTCCCAGATAGACGCGAGCGTGGAGTACTCGAGGCTCTGCTGGGACGCGATGCAAGAGGCCTCCCGGGAGGTGGAACAGGGAGGGGTGATCGCGGGCGAGGTGAAGGACACCATGGAAAAAATCTCGTTCACCACGGGCGAGATATCAAAAATACTTCACACCATGCAGAGCATCGCCTTTCAGACCAACCTATTGGCCTTGAACGCGTCCGTTGAGGCGGCCAGGGCTGGGGAGCTGGGCTCGGGATTTGCCGTAGTAGCCGGAGAGGTTAGGTCACTTTCCCTTAAATCCAACGACGCGGCCCTCCAGACGGACGACCTCATGCAGGCCGCCGTGAACGGCACCAAGGCGGGCGAGAAGTATTCTAAGGATCTAACCGAAGGTTTCGAAAAGATAGGCATCTCCGCCAAAAACGTCACCAAGCACGTGGAAACCATCTCCGAGTCCAGCAAAGAGCAGAAGAACGCGGTAAACTCCATCAGCTCCAACCTAGACGAGTTAAACGAGACCATAGAGCTAAACAGCAACCTGGCCCAGAAATCCCTGGACAACGCCCACTCCCTGGAGGACAAGGCCGACCTCTTGACCGCCTCCGCCACGGAGTTAAAGGAGTTCATCATGGGCGCAAACCCGGTTTTTGATGAGGTGGAGTGAAAGCCCCTTGGGTCCTAGTGAGAAATTTTCTCACTAGGGCACTTTAACATTTCGCTGTAATCTGTGAGCTGTTGTGCTGGACGCAACACGTTTAGCTGCCGCTTTAAGGCGTTTAGGATTAGGTAACATCACTAAAAAAATGCTTAGGCTGGATAAGCAACAGCCTAAATAATATCTAAATCTCCAGAGCCCATAAAAAAAGCCGCCTGAATTTTCAAGCGGCTTTTAATTTTGTTAAATTTGCCCAAAACAGAGTCTTAGGCCAAATTTGAGGGGCTGAGGAACGTGTCAGCCGGAATTTTGGTTGAACCCCCGGGCCGTGGGAAATTAGGTTGGGTTGTATATTTTGAGCCCGGTATAAGGTTGAACGAACTTTGAAGACTAGAAGCTCCATCACCTTAACGTAAGTGAGCTGGCTAAAAGCCTTATGATCAGTCATGTTTTTGATGGAAATAGCCTCTAAGCCTTCAACATGAGGATGTTAACACGCTCTTTTGGGGCTTGTCAACTTGGTTTTCAGCCTATTTTGGGTACAATTTGTGAAAAATTGTTCGTCAATTAATAAGCCGCAAACATCCTCTTGGCATCCGGCTGCTAATTAGGTGAATGAAAGTGCTTCTCTTTTAGACGGTCACCGAGAGAAGGGAACCTGCCTGAGGGTAGCTGGGGCGGTAGGCTAACGCGCCGTAGTTGCGGCCGCCGTTAGAGGCCGCCTCGGTGTTGGCGTAAGCCGCCAGAGTTTCCGGGATGCTGTATCCCCCGCCGTATGCCTCTAGGGCCTCATAGGAGGCTAGAGTCCCTGGATTATCAGTCCCGATGCTCGGCAGGCTGTGCTTGGAGGCTTTCTGAGCCGCCAGCTGGGCCTCCAGCTGTCGAACCATGCTGATGTAGTCCGACGTGGATGGAGTTTGGGCGTCAGGGGTGAGGCGTTTGAGCTCCTCGACGGCTGATTTCACCGAGAGAAAGATGTTCTGGCCACTCGTGCCCAGCTCGTCATCCTGGTCGCTGGTGGTTGGCTGTTTGGCCTGGGTGTTCTCGATGGATTTTTCAGTCTTACTGAGTATCTGCTCTTCCGAGGGGACTTCCTCCACGGGCAAGAGATCCTCAAGGGTCTTTTTGGCCTCGTTTCCAGAGATTAGGTCATCTTCCTGATAAAAGGAGTCAACGGCAGCGCTCAGGGATTCGTCCGGGTCGGCACCTGTGGTCCGGGTGAGGATGGAAGCCATGAGGCGGTTGGCCTCATAGTCGCCTTGCTCGCGCCGCACCTCTTTGACCTTCAGATTGGCCTCCTTGGTGAGTTCCGCTATCCTCTGGGTGGCTTCCGGGCCCGTGAGTCCGGTCTGCTTCAGGTGGTTGGCAAGGCTTTCCTCGAAATTCTTGGATACAGATGTTTTCCCTTGTAACTCCTCTGCGCTTTGGGGCTTGGTGGATACACTCTTTTCCTCATCGCTCTTTGGGTTCACTTCTTCTACGGGCTGGAACCCGTATCTCGCATGATTAGCCGTAAGCTTCCCGCTGTAGAGAAGGGCGTTGTTCGCGAGTGTTAAAATTGAATTAATCATGGCGTAACCCAAAATGTTAGTTACAGTGGTTAAGAAAAAATATCTGCTTAAAAGTCATCGGGGAATGCTTCCCCTTCAATCCTCTTATCGGGAGAATACTCCAAAACTTTACTTAATACAATGTTTTTTAGTAAAAAAAGTAATTATTCAAATATGCTTTCTATTCGTTATCACGCTTATCTGACAAGGCGCTACAGCATGGCTTACAGCTAACCTTAGTTTTTCCTGAAGTAGTTTTTAGCTTTTTTAAAGATCGGATTATTTATTTGTCTAGAAACAATATCCCCTTTACTCTGTATGCATAATAGATAATTAAGCTCCAGCACAAAACAAACAAAGTCAGCTTGAAAGTCTGGATTCTTTGAACTTCCGCAGCTTACAAAACATAGAAAGATTTGCATAAAGGCCTGTGTGAGCTTTGCTTGATGTTTTTTTTAGTTTTTTTAAAGCGGAATTTTTATAGGTTTTGAGGGTATTGAGCTCTAAAGATTCAAGGGGACAGTGAGGAAAAAATTAAAATTTTTTTAAATATATGAAAAAAAGCAAGTTTTCCCGGAAACTTTTTAAAAAACAAGGGTTTTTGAATGCTTGAAAAATAATTAAGTTTGCTAAAACATAGGAAAAAAAATAAAAAGTCTTTTCAAGCCTTTCCTAAAGGCATTTTGGGAAAGAGGGTAGAAAAGTCTTATACGTGTTCTTCTTCTTGAGGGAGCTCTTTTTTGGAGAGGCTTTTAGCTATGAAGGCGCAGACGATTAGCTGGATCTGGTGGAAGAGCATGAGGGGGATGATGATGATGCTGGCCACAGCAGGTGCGAAGATTATGTTGGCCATGGGCACACCGGCCATGAGGCTTTTTTTGGAGCCGCAGAAGAGGACGGCTGCCCGGTCCGGGTAGGGGAATTTCAAAAGCCCGCTCATCTTCCAGGTGAAGATCAAGGCGATGGCGAGGATGACTATCGACGCCAAAATGAGCGGGGGCAGCATGGACATGGTCAAGGATTGAAAGATCCCCGTATTGGTGGCGTGGGAGAAGCTCACGTAGACTATGAAGACAACCGAGAGCCTGTCCGTCACATTGGTTATCCTTTTATGCACCGTCAGGAAGTTTGCGAGCTTGGGTCTTAAGAGCATGCCCAGGGCGAAGGGGAGCACCAATTGAATGATCAGGTCCATCAAGGTGGAGAGCCAGGAGGATGACGCCTCTATGTGAACCAAAAGGCCCACCAGAAAAGGCGTGACTATTACACCCAACAAACTTGATGCCGAGGCCGCGCAGACGGCCGCGGCCACGTTTCCTCTGGCTATGGAGGTGAAGGCAATGGACGACTGAACCGTGGAGGGGAGGGTCGCGAGGAAAAGAAAGCCCATCACCAGATCCCTTTCCAGCATGAGCGCGAAGAGGGGTTTTAGGATGAGGGTTACTATGGGAAAGAGGGCGAAGGTGGAGATTAATATCAAGAGCTGGAGCTTGTAGTTGGCGAAACCGTCCTTGATGTTTTTGGGGGAGAGCTTGGCGCCGTGGAGGAAGAAGAGAAGGGCCACTACCAGTTTGGATAGGGCGTAAAATGCCGTATAGGCCTTACCCGTGACCGGAAGCTTGAAGGCCAGGATCAAGGCGAGAATGAGAACCAGGGTGAAAGGATCCAAGGTGTTCAGGAAGAAGGATTTTATCCGGTTTATCATATGTGTCTGTGGGTGTCCGAAAGCTTTAAATAAGATTTAGCTTGAAAAAAAGTCCGCTCTAAAGTGTAAGCCATAAGGCTCTTAAAGTGGAGCGCCAACATATATTATATAGTGTAAGGAAGTAAAATGCCAAAACTCGTTTTCTAGCTATGGTGTATGTAATCAAAATTCAAAACTCGTACTTAAGCTTGGCTTTTGTTTTAGTTTTGACTTTGCTTTAGGCTTTGTTTTAGCTTTGCTTTAGTGTTGTTTTAGCTTTGCTTTAGTTTTGGTTTTTTTGCGGGTGTCAATAAGCCTTTCTTAGCAAACAATCTTTTGTATCCAGCCCCTGTATCAATCCCCTATATCAATACCAAGTATCAACCACGTGGCGCCTTGGGCTGCGGTCCTGGTGGCATCTGGTATGAAAGCATAGGGGTGTACTGATTGGCCTTGTGCCTGCCGTAGAGTTTAGCCTCCTCCAGATGGGCCCTCTGGGAGGAGTAGAAGTCCGTGAGGAACAAGATAGTTCCCTTGTAGTCCATCCTCTGGGGAAGGGGGCAGTTGATGCGCTGGGATATCCTGGTGGCCACCTTGGAGATGGAGTTTAAGGTGACGCCTTTCTCGGCCTTGCGGAGGATCTCCTCTAGGATATGAAGCTCATAAGAGCCGTAGATGGAGAGCTGCTCCTTGGTGAATTTGTAGTGCCCTTCGCCCAGGTCCTCCGATGCGCCGGATAGATCGGGTAAGAGCTCCTCGTCCGGCATGGCCACCACTATGGTACCACCCAAGAGATCCCCGGCCCGGAGGTGATCCTTGTTCCAGAGGGGGAGCAGGGTAACAAAGATGAACCACGCTATGGGAAGCATTATGTTGAAGATGCTGGATTCACCAAAGAAGCCAGTGAAAAGAGCCAAGGGAAACAATATCTCCAGCTGCCGGGTTATGTTGCGGCTCACCACGGAAAAAGAGGATAGCTCTCCCCCCAGACGGTTGATGACGCAGAGCTTCCCCACCTTCTTTCCCGGGGTGCGCCCCTGCCATCTCAGCTCGAAATAGATGAAGTACACGTTGTTGACCACGAAGGCGGAAAACAGGGAAAGGGTCATCACAAATTCATCCAAGGTACCCGCGATTACCGAGGGGGTCGCGAATATTATGAAGTTAGCGATGAAGATGATGGTGTAGTCCAGTATCACCGCGTAGACCCGCTCGGCCAAGGGCGCCAGCTGGTAGTGGAGGTTCAGGCCCTCCGGGGTGAGGAGATCGCGCCTAGACTTGACACTCGCGGTGGAGGCGAAGTCTATGAAGGTCTTCCTGGCGCTCAGGGGCATGTTCCAGATATTTACCTGGTGAGGAGCTCCCCCTGGGGGAGGGGGATAATAGCCAGGGGGAGGCGGATAGTAGCCAGGTGGCGGGGGATATCCCCCCTCTGGGGGATAGTACCCAGGGGGCGGAGCCCCCTGGGGTACTTGCCCCTGGAATATTTGCCCTTGAGTAGGCGCTAGCCCTCCAACAGGCCCTTTGTTATTTGATTCCGCCATCTCTCTGTCCTTTGGAGTCTTGGGTTTTGTCTCTTCCTAACAAGACGAAATAATAGAACCAGAAGAGAGTGGTAAGGGTCGCGAATACCAGCCTTCCGGGGGTGTTGTTGATTAGCTGCCTGAAGCCGCCCTCTAAGATGGCGGCTATGGCTAGCATTAATACCACCCCCACCATGACCATGCCGGCCTCCTTTCCGCGGATGGAGAGGGCCTTGAGCCGGGTGTGGGGGCTGGGAAGTATTATGCTTTTAGCGATGGAGAGTCCGGCCGCGGTGGACAAGAGAAAGGCCAGTATCTCCGTTATGCCGTGGATGGATAGCCAGGCCAGATAGGGGAGGAGCAGATCCTTGGAGCTGTGGAGGGAGACCATGGCGCCCAGGGCGTTACCGTTGGACCAGGCGATGAATACGGTGGGAACACCTAGGAGAAAGGAGAGGGAGAAGCCCAAAATGGCCACCTTGGAGTTGTTGGTGAAGAGGAAGTTCGCGAATTCTAGAAAGGTTCGCTTGAATCCTGGCCATTTTTGGTAGATTTCGTCTTCCAGGATCTCTTCTTGGGTGTACTCCGGATTTATAGGTGCTGTGAATATGGGAATGACGTCATAGAAGTTGTTGAGGTCTTGGCTCACCAGAATGTAGCTGGAGATGAAGCCTGAGAAAAATATGATGGCCGCAGCCAGTATATACCACTTCAAGTTCCTCACGGCTTGGGGGAAGGAGCTTAGGATGAAGTTCACAAATACCCTAGAAAAGCTCTCTCGAGGCCCGTAGACCACGATATAGGCCCTAAAGGAGAGGTTCTCCAGATACATGAGGAGCCTGCGGTCAAGGGAGGTGTTGCGGGCCAAGGCCAAAGACGATACCGCCACCTGGTAGAGGTGGGGTAGCTCCACCTCCTCGTCAGCCGTTAGTGACTTTAAGCCCTTCTTGTCAATGCGGTGGAGGAGCTCTTCCAACTCCTTCCAGCTCTCCTCCCGACCCTTCCGGAACCTAGCGCTTCTAAGCGCCACGCCCCCCTTGGGGGGCGTGGGGTCCTGTGAGAGTGGTGGAATCCCTTGATTAGTCAATTCAGGCTTATCCAGGAAAACTTTCTTGTTAAGGTCTTCGCTCAATTGAAGCCTCTTTTCTTAAGGGATAGATAGCGATTGATGAGAGCGGAGGTGAGCGCGGCCCCTTTCATGTCTAGGGTGTGAACCCCTAGGCGCGCCATGCGCTCAAGGACTATGGCCCTTTCCCTATTTAGCTTGTCAGCTATAACCGCCTCGGCCATGGCCGTTAGGCTAGTGGGTTCAGCCTGGGGTAGCCTCTGGGTTGTAGGATCCGGGGTGGAGACAAATATGACCGCGTGCCTTCTCACGAAGAGCTCCAGGCACTCCAGAAGCAGAGTGGCTGAAGCCGAGTCGCTAAACTCGGTGAAGAGTACCACCAAGGAGCGCTGCTTGAGTCTAGACATGAGCTCGGTTAGAGATAGCGTGAAGTTGGTCTCAGCCGGGGTGTAGTCCAGCTTGGAGGTGAAGCCTTGGAGTTTAGTGAAAAAGGAGGGAGTCCTACCCGGGGAGAGGTAGTTTCTGAAGAACATGTCAAAAGAGGAACTCCCAACTAGATCGCCAGATCTAAGTGACACCCAGCCCAAGGATAGCCCGGCCCGGATGAAGTGGTCCAGCCGGGTGTCGTTTCCAATGGGTTCCAGCATTAGCCTTCCAGTGTCAAAGCCCAAGATGACGTGCTGGTTCTGCTCCTTTCTAAACTCCTTGGCCAAAAGCCTACGGTGCCTGGCCGAATGCTTCCAGTCTATGAAGCGGTTGTCCATGCCGGAGGCGAAATCCGTGAGGTTATCGAACTCTGAGCCCTCTCCCCTGAAGGGCTGGCTCTTTTGTCCAACCGAGTGCTCCCTGGAGATGAAGTTTAGCGCGTCACTGTAAACCTTCTTGATGTTCTGGGCTATGTTGAAGTTGTGGCCTATCCATATCTTCTGCCTCATTTCCGCGAATCACAAGGGCCCTCTGTAAGATAACCACAGCTTGTCCAGATAAGCCCAGCCCCTCTTCAAAGGGAGAAGGGTGAGGGTCACCTCACCCTTCCCCTCATGGATGAAGGCCTGGGTGGAAGATGCCTCTTCATTGGAACTATTCACGTTTTTAACAGCGAGCTCGCCTTTCACCGAGAGAAATAATTTAATCTCTATGTCGTGTTTCTCCCCTAAGAAGCTGATGGTTATGGGAAAGGGCTCCGGGGCGCCCACCAAAAGCGCCCCGGGGGGTGCTAGGGTGGCTCTTAGTAGCCCTGGGTTGGGGGATTTGGCGTAGTCGTAGAGGAAGAGCACTAAGGTGATGGTGGGGACTATAAAGGCGTAGAGGGAGTTAGCCGGGCTAACGGTTAAGATGACGCCAGCCACCGGAATGGACGCCGCTAATATTAAAGCCGTTTTAGGGGTGGGGAAGATCATCTGGGGGCCGGCACCTGGGAGAGGATTTCACCTACCGCCTGGTCCGGGGTGGTGCCCTCGATCTCTGATGCCGGGGTCATCACCAGGCGGTGCCTAAGAAGAGGAAGGCTTAGGTATTTCACGTCATCCGGGATTACGAAGCTGCGGCCCAAAAGCGCCGCTCGGGCCCTGGCGGCGGCTGATAGCCAGGCGCTAGCCCTGGGGCTAGCGCCTGTTTCAATGGAGGGGTGGCGCCTGGTTGCCCGTATTATTTCCACTATGTATTGGCATATGGGGTCACTTACCAGGACCTCCTTCATGGAGGCCCTGGCCGCGGCAATCTCCTCTTTGGAGACTACAACCCCTAGCCCAAAGTCCTCCAGCTTGGGCATGCCCCTCTGGCTACCGTGGCGCCTCACTATCTCCACCTCCTCGGCCTGGGTGGGGTAGTCCATGTTTATCTTGAAGAGGAAGCGGTCCAGCTGGGCCTCAGGCAGGGGATAGGTGCCCTGCTGCTCAATGGGGTTCTGGGTAGCCACCACCAGGAAGTCGTCCCCTAGGGAGTAGGTCTGGCGGTCTATGGTCACGTTCCTCTCGTTCATGGCCTGAAGGAGGGCCGCCTGGGTCTTGGGCGGGGTGCGGTTTATCTCGTCGGCCAAGAGTGTCTCCGTGAATATGGGCCCGGGGGTTAAGGTGAACTCATTTTTTTGGAAGTTGAAGAGGTTGGTGCCCAGGATGTCTCCGGGCATCATGTCCGGGGTGAACTGGATGCGCCCAAACTTTAACCCCAGTGAGCGGGCGAAGGCCTGCACCAACAAGGTCTTGGCGGTTCCCGGGACGCCTTCCAAGAGTATATGCCCACCCGCGAGTAAGCTGGTTAAGAGCAGCTCAAAGGCGGCCTCTTTACCCACCACCACCTTCTCCACTTCTTTTTTGACGCTATTGGATATCTTTACTAGGAGCTCTAGATCCACTTTCCAGTTCTTCCTTCCATTTGTTAAATACCCCCGCATAATACAACACTTGGGAGGGCGTGAGCTTGTCTAATTTTTGGAGCGCCCCGTAATACATCTCCGAGGGTTTTCCACTTTCGCACTTAAGCTGAAAGTGATCGAGTATCTTCAAGAGATCGTTTCTGTTCTTCATAGTGCTTTTGGGGACGTGGAGGAGGCTTCCCAGCCTCTCCACACAGAGGTCTAAGTATTTAGTGAAGATTTCTTTATGTCTCTTGGAGATTGTTATGAGTCTGGCTGAATTCTTAATTAGCTGAAGTTTACCAAAATCTAAGCGTTCCCTAGCCTCCTCTTCCGGCCAGTAGCGGTGGAGCCCGAAAAAGGCCAAGATTAAGGAAACCACCAAGCTTAGGAAGGCTATCACCACATTGGGAAGCGAGAAGATCTCTTTCCAGTTTATGGAGGGAGTTGCCGGTTCTAGGACCACGGCCTGGGGCTCAAAAAATACTATGGTGCGATTTTTAAAACGGGTGCTATTTGTTGAGGGATTTGGCGAGGGATTTGGCCTAAGTTCATTAGTTATCTCCCCGCTGCGGCTAGAAGCCGCGGCGGGCTCCTCTTTTAGCCACTCTTCCACCATCTTTAGGGAAAAACCTAAATTGTCACCTTTCAAGAGCCCATGGTTATTTATGACGTCAGGATCGCTTAGTATCCAGGCCTTCTTTCCGTTCTTAAGGACAAATTCACCCACGAGCGTGCCGTCCACGCTTCCCACCACTTGTCTTAGATCCTTACCGTTTATGAGCTGGGGACTCTCTATAGTTGGCTTAAAACCCAAGGGGTTTACGCTGAAGTCCCCTTCTCCCTTGGGTTCCGTGATGAAGGCGCTCTTCTTGGCGTTTTCACTATCGAAGAGAAACATGATGAGCGAAAGGGCCTCGAAGTAATCTTCCCTTACCACATCTTTCACCCAGCCCCTTCTTTTGGGGTCTGGCCTCGCCAGCCATTTGGGGAAAATGATTAGGACCTTACCGGCCGCCTCCAGGTCTTTCATGGAGTAGTCGCCGTGGTAGAGGTTCTCTCCCTTGGTGACGATTACGGCCACTCCCTCGCCCTTGGGGAAGTCCTTCCCCTCCAGCCTCCTCTCCACCTTGAAACCCGCGTCCTCTAAGAGGTTGTAGAAGAGTAGCGCCCCCAACGCCGAGTTGGAGTAGGCGCTGGTTTTGGGGGCCTTGAGCTCATAGTCCGTGAGTCCGGACTTCTTTCCGGTTATGGTGAGTATCACCATAAGCGCTATGGCCACCCCCGCGGCCAGGGCCGCGGGTATGAGGAACTTCTTCTTCCTCATGGGGCGAGCGCTCCCTCCGTCTTCCCCAAGAGCCTCTGGAAGCTGGCCCTGGCCCCCCTATAGTCGGAATCCGTTCCCTCCATGGGCCCAAACCAGGTGGGCTCCACCTTGATAACTAGATCCGTGAAGGCCTCGTTTTCATCCTTGCTGAGGGGTAGCGCCCAGAGAAGCTCTCTGGCGGTGTAGGTGGCCGGTACCGTGGCTGTATCCCTTCTCTTGAACTGCTCTATGCCTTCGAGTAACAAGGTGTGCATAGCCTCGGTGTAGCGCCCGGACTGGGCCAGTTTGTCCGCGTCCCCCTCCACGTCTTTTAAGGCCTTTTGAATGCGCTCCTCGGTCTCCTTGTCTTCCTCTTTGGACTTGTCCTTCTTTTCTATTGCTTTAGAGTCTTTCATCTTCCAGCTCTTCCAAGCCTTAATCCCTATTAGGACTAGCATAGCCAAGACGGCCGCTGAGGCCAGGGACACCGCCACCTTGGCGAGTATTATGGGTAGCCTAGGGAAGCTCACGGGTTTGGGCTCCAGAGGCGAATACAAATTGAAATCCGTCTGCACATCCTTGTCTTCTGCGGTTGCCTCGGCCAGTTTACGAAGCCTAGCCTCCCTCTTGAACTCCCCGCTAGAGCGGGGGTCATTTTTTTCAGAGGAGTCCTCTCTGGAGAAGATGGCAGCTAGTTGGCTGGAATCCTTAGTTAGAAAGCCTCCCAGAAGGCTTTCCCCAGAAAATCTATATCCATCATACCTTCCGGAGTGAAGGATACCCTGGATGACAGTAAGCAAAAGAACAGCGAGCACCACCACCAACAAGGCGCGAGAGACCTTATAAGGCGTGATGGACGTCTTAGCTGAAAAAAGCCAGGGTTTTTTGGATTCTTTGAAAAACATGGATCTCTATGGTCACACAAATTAGGTATTAAACGTTGGGAAAGGCATAAGAGTTGAGAAAGGCATTGAGCGTTAAGAAAGGCCTAAGAGTTGAGAAAGGCATTGGGCGTTAAGAAAGGCCTAAGCGTTTAGAAAGGCCTAAGCCTTAGAAAATTGAATCAATTACGCCATTATATCAGCATGAAGGGGGCAAGTGGCAAAATTATCGCGAAAAAGGCCTTAGTAGGCGGGATTTCAATGGGAATCCGTAAAAATACAGTCGGGCGCGAGGCGAAATAGCAAAGAAAAGCTTAGAAACCGCTCTAAAGGCCTCAGATTAACCTGGGAAGAAAACAGGAAAAGTAGGTTAAAATTATAATGGTATATTTGAGGAATTTTGCTTGGATGAGACACAATGTAATTCTTTATGGAACTTTTATAATAATACCACTTTCTCATTTAAAAAGCAAAAAATTTTTTTTGCGCATAAAAATTATTTGGGCACGGTAAAAGCAAAAAATCCAAGAATCCAAAAGCCAAAAGCTAAAGAGTCCAATAGCCTTAAACCCTAAAAATGCAAAAATTTTAAAGTCCAAAGGCCTGAAAGGCTAAAATACCAAAAATTCAAAAGTCCAAGAGGTAAAGGCCCCAAAAGCGGTAGGCCGTGGCCATGGAGCCTAAGATTTTTATACGGATTTTAGCTCCCTTGGGTGGGGCAAGATACTTAAGGATCCGCTAGGCCATAGATTAAAAAAAGTTCTTGAAAAATTTGCAAAAGTAGTATAATTTGTCTCTGACAATAAAAAAAAATTTTTCTCGCATTTGTTTTTCTTGAATGCGTGTTTAGAGAACGCACAAAGAACCATAATTTGAGTGGCTCGTAAATGCATTAAAAAACTCCGCGACATGTAAGTGTTGTAAGGAGCATAATAATAAATTTATTTTTAGGTATTAAACCATTTGTATTTCCGTTAGCTATAACTCAGGATGCGCTATCCTATACGGCTTGATG
>JAITJT010000289.1 GCA_031278795.1 Deltaproteobacteria bacterium
AAAAAAAGAGTGGATTTAGGGCTTTTTTAGTCCAGAGTCCTCGCGCTGCAGTTCTGAGATAACGCACCAATCTTTGTTTTCCCAATTACGGTTCTTCGCTCTAACGAAGCGATTTTCCACTATCTGGGCGATGGGTAGAGGCACCTTGGAGCTCTTGGATTGGTCTATCACTAGATTTAAATCCTTTGCGCCAAGGGAGAGCAAGAATCCAGCCTGGTCGAAGTCTCCCTTTAAAATCAGCTCCCCATAAGTCTTAACGGCCGGGGCGCTAAAAAGCGTCGCTGTTATTAGCTCTTGAAATTTTCTTGGGTCGACACTGTTTTTGTCCACGAAACTGAAGGCCTCTGAAAGTGTCTCTATGAGGCTCACGATCATGAAGTTGAAGGCCAGCTTCACGTTTAGTGAGGAGGCGGGCTCTTCCCCGAAATCAAAAAACTCCCCCAGAGGCTCTAGATAGGGCCGCGCCAGCTCCTTGGCAGAAGAGGAGCCCGCCAAAAGCAGCTTGAGGCTTCCGCTCGCGGCGGCCGCGGGGCGGCCCATGACCGGAGCGCTCAGGTGCTCCCTTCCGCTTTTTATGAGCTTGGTGCTTAAGCGTTTGATAAGAGCGGGGCTTACCGTGCTGTGGGACACGTGGAGGCCCAAAGGGCTCATGAGGGCCATGTTTTCGTCATTTAGGATGGATTCAAGGGCCTGGTCATCTGCGACCATGGTGAAGAGGAGATCCGCGCCTTTTAAGGCGCTTACTAGATCCGGGTAGACCTCTTGGGCCAGTCCTTGGAAGGGAAGGGCCTTTTCCGGATCCCGGTTGTAGACGCCCAAGGAAAGCCCATGGTCAATCATGTTTTTGGCCATGTGGGAACCCATGCGGCCTAGGCCAATGAACACCGCCTTCATAGAAGCCTCCAAAAATGGAATGTTGTCTATATAAATTTTAAAGATAGGTAAATAACGGTAAAAAAAGATAGATATAGTTAATTATATGAAAGTATAAATATTTATAGCTCACGGAGAGGCTTATAGAGTGGACTGTTTTTTTAGCCTCTGGGGAATTTATGTTTAAGTAATATTAAATAACAGTGTTTTTAGGTGTTTGTGGACTTAAATTAGTAGGTTTTTAGGGCATTTTAGGAGGCCGCTTTAAGCTTTTTGAGGCAAATTAAGGGAGAGCGAAAGAGTAAAAAAAAATGTGGCATATCTGAAGGAAAATTTTGTACAATCTCTGGTGATTTTAATTATATCCCTCTTGGAACCCCCGCGCCTAGCGCGCCTCTCCTCTTAGTGAGAAAGCCTGATTTTAATTTCCACACATTTTCTTCCAAATTATTCACAGAGTCAAACGCCGAAAAGTGGCAGGTTGGGGTTTTTTCACTATTTCTACCTAAAGACAGTTTGACGATTGAGGACAACATGTTCATTAAAACATGGCTAAGGCTGATTTTAACGATAATCCTCATAGTGTACGGAGCGACTCTTGCCCACGCGCTCGACATGGAAAAGGTCTATAAATTCGGATTGGACATCGACTACCCTCCCTTTTCCTTCATGGATGAGAAGACTGGAATGATGGCGGGTTTCGATGCGGACATCGCCAACGCCGTGTGCAAGACCATAGGCATCAAGTGCGAGGTGCTCGGTATCAATTTCGATGAAATTATTCCTATGATTCAAAGGGGGGATCTAGACGTGGGTACGGCGGGGTTTGGTTTCACCGAGGAGCGCGCGAGTGTTGTGCTGTTCACGGATAAATATTACCGCTCCAACAGCATTTTCGTGCAAAATGACTTGGGCATTTTGGAGATTACCCCTGAGTCCATCAAAGGTAAGACCGTCGCCGTGCAGAGGGGGACCATCCAAGAGGCCTACCTCCGGACAAAGTACCGGGACACCATAGACATACTCCTATGTAACACCTTAGTGGACACCATGGAGGCGGTGAGAACCAAAAAGACCGATTTGGCCTTGGCGGACGGCATCGCCACCTACACCTATCTGAGGACTCCGGCTGGAAAGGATTTAGACATCGCAGGCGATCCTATACCTATCCAGGACGATGACGCCCTCATGGCTGTTAACAAAGACAACACCGAGCTCTGCGACAGCATAAATTGGGCTATCAAGCAGCTGCGCGCCACCGGAGAGTACGATTTGATAAATCTAAAATACTTCAATTACAACATTTATTAGAAAGGGGCTTTTTTTTTAATTTTCCCACATATATTTAGGGTGGAGATTTGGCTTTAGACATGAACAAGTATGAGAACAAGGAAAGAAAGGATAGTAATCCCTTCTCCATGAGGATTTCCATATTTTTGGGGGTTATATTCCTTTGCGTCCTTGTAATCACTATGGTGACGGCTCTTAAGGAGCTCAAAAACATCAAGGCCGTGAACGTCTTGGTCACGGAAATTTACGACGCGAGCCTCCCTAGGCTCATTGACGACCAGAAGCTTCTGGTGAATATCGAGAACCTCAGGCGCTACGCCGAGATAGCCTACGTCTCCGACAACGCGGAGAAAAGGCGCGAGGCCAGGATAAACGCCCGGGAGCTCATATCGGAGACGACCGCCATTACCTCGGACGAGTTGTACGCGGACTCGCTCTTGGCCGCGAGGGCCATAGACGGCTTGGTGAGGATCCGCAACCAGCGGGACCAGCAAGAGGCCGAGCTTATGTTGGCACTTTCCGATTATTTGGGCGCCATGACGATTTTCTCCCACTATATGGATACGGGAACCTTCAACAACACTATCTATAATTATTTTCTGGCAAACTACATGGTGCCGAGTAATGATTTGTTAAAAAAGTCCCCGGAAGAGTTTCAAAAAGACCTGGAAAGCCACGTGGAGCTTTTGCGGGAAACCCACATCTACGTGAGGCCACATCTATCGCCTCCTGAGAGAAAGACCTTTGACGACTCCCTGGCCGCCTTGGATCTCTCGCTCACCAGGATAGACGTCGCGGTCACTAGCATAAGGGACCTCATGCGGGAGATGGACGAGCAGTGGAACGAGATAGACCTCTTGATGAAGAGTCTCCGCGACCGCGTGAGGATGGGAACCGAGAGCTCTGTTAGGAACATTCTCTAGATTATAATCGACAACACCAACAATACGCTAAGGGCCTCTTACATCCTCTTTGGAGTTTTGGTTTTGGTTATAATACTTGGCTTCATACTCATTCATCTTGCCGTGACCAACCCCTTACGCTCCACCACCGAGAAGCTCGATAGCCTCAGAGACGGGAGGATGACCAAGGAGCGGCGTGTCATCCGTATTCTGGAAATTAAGCGCCTAGCCGAACTCCTGGACATGTTCAGTGAGCATCTAAGCGGGCTCTACATCCAGACCAACTACCTGGAGGGCGAGGCCGCCAGGAAAAAGGACCTGGAGCAGCTGATGCAGGCCGTGTTCAACGCGAGCCTGGACGGCTATGTGGTCTGGAACAAAAAGAACGTAGAGTTCGTGAGCCCCAAAATCCTAAGCCTTTTGGATGTGGGCTCGGAGGAAGTGTTTTCCTCCTCTTACGAGAGGTTCGGGTTTTCCGCCTCCCACATGCGGGAAATGTACTACAAGGCGGTCGATAGCGGTTCCGAGCGCGAGGAGAGCACGCTAGTCACCAGTAACCGCTCCTTTATCCCGGTGGAACTCACCTATATCCCGGTGGATTACCACAAGAGTAGCTGCCTTCTGACCTATATCAGGGACCTTAGGGTCAGCAAGATGACCGAGACCGAGCTGCGCCTGGCCAAGGACAAGGCCGAGGTGGCCACCCAGGCCAAGAGCAACTTCCTAGCCGCCATGAGCCACGAGCTCAAGTCCCCCATGAACGGCATCTTGGGCCTAACCAGGCTGCTTTTGGGTACTGAGCTCAACAAGTTCCAAAGGGATTACCTCTACAGCGTGGAGGAGTCCGCCAGAGCGCTCCTGGGCATAATCGACAATATCCTGGATTACTCCCAGCTGGAGTCTGGAAGGCTGCTTTTGGACGGAAACGAGTTCTCCCTGGACAAGGTCTTAAACGACGTGGTGGAGTTCAACCAGGCCCAGTCCACCTTGAGGGGGATTCCCATAGTGATAAACCTCGACCCCAAGAGGGCCAGCGTCTACCAAGGCGATTCCGGAAAGCTCCACCAGGTGCTCAATAACCTTCTTGGGAACGCCCTGAAGTTCACGGAAAAAGGCTTCATCTCCATAAACGTCACAGAGGAGTGCCTGGCCGCCAACGCCTACTACGTGGACGGATTCGTCTCCAACACCAAAACCGACACCCCCGGGGAGGACGCCGCCAAAACTGAGAAGACCATCACCGAGTTCAAACCCTCCATAAAAGACCCTCCCCGGGACGGCAACATGGTAGTGCTCCACTTCTCCGTGAGAGACACGGGCGTGGGACTCACCCCGGAGGCCAGGAGAAACCTCTTCAACGCCTTTTCCATGGGGGACGTGGCCGCCAACCGCAAATACGGCGGAACCGGCATGGGGCTCGCCCTGTCCAAGAGCCTGGTGAAGATGATGGGTGGGAAGATCTGGTGCGAAAGCGACTTAGGCGTTGGCAGCACTTTCCACTTCACGGCCGTGGTGACTCCCAAGGACGACAAAAACCTGGAGGAAAAGATTGCCTGACAATTCTTTTTGTCTCGTAATTATTACAGATAAAAACCAT